>CAZWGW010000129.1:0-13029 GCA_964633565.1 uncultured Planctomycetaceae bacterium | reverse complement strand
AGCGTGCCGGGGACTTCATCGGGCCCACCGAGCAGGCCCAGCAGGGAGAACTGGCGGGATTGGTCCGGGAATTCCTGGGGGAGATCCCCGATGACCAGCGGCAGACGTTTACCCTGCATCACGACGCCGGACTGAGCCTGCCGGAAGTGGCCCAGATCATGGAAATCCCGCTGGCGACCTGTAAGAGCCGGCTGCGGCTCGCGCGGGAAAAACTGGCCGAAAAGCTGCGGAAACGGGGGATCCAGCCGGTGGAGGACGTGGTGTGAGGGCCAACTTTGAGATTGATCGAATTGTGCATGATCCGTGAGCGTTAGTGAGCCGTTGCCCAATGAATCTGCGTGCCGCGCGGCGCCGCCGGAACCAAAGGTGATTCATGCCCTATTTCAGTCGTCTGACAGACATTGTGACGTGCAGCCTGACCGCCCTGCTGGACGGGGTCGAGGACCCGGCCGCCGCTCTGGCGGAGATCATTCACGAGATCAATCAGGGGATCGAGGGGGCCAAACGGAGCGCCAAGACGGCCGCTACAAACGCACTCCGACTGCAGTCCGAGATCGACGAACAGAAAGAGCAGATCGGCTACTGGGTTGCTCAGGCAAAGGCGAAGCTGGCGGAGGGGAATGACGACATAGCGCGGCAGGCACTCCTGCGCAAGCGGGAGGTGGAAAGCCTTGTGGCCGCACTCGTCGATCAACATCGTGCCGCGACGGCGACCGAACATCACCTGACCACGATGTTGCATGCACTGCAGGCCCGGCTGGCAGAAGCCGAGCGGCGGCTGCGCGGAGAGGCCGGCAAGTCACCGGACTCGATAAGCCAAGCAGCGACAATGCGTTCCGTTCCACCCGAAGTCGATGCAGAACTAGAGGAGTTGCGGAAGTCGTTGTGACGGCACCGCGCAGCGGCTTGATTTCAGTGGCCGATCGCTCGATAATCGACGGTCACTTGCCATGAGTCACACCAGGCTGTCACCGCTGAAAGGCCCTCATGAAGAAGAAAGACCTGGATGATCTAAGGAACGTCCTGCTCCAGTACCGGGCACGCGTTCGGGGGGACGTCCAGCAGCTCACGAACGGCGCGCTGGATGGCGGACAGGACTCCAAAAGTCCAACCCACATGGCCGAATTGGGGACGGACACATTCGAACAGGACTTTTCTCTCGGCGTGATGGAGCGAGACCAGGGGGTGCTCGATGAAATCGAGAGCGCTCTAAAGCGAATCGACAAAGGGACTTTCGGATTGTGTGAGGGCTGCCTTGAGCAGGGGAAGCCCCCGTCGAAAGCCGCCATTCCCAAGGCCCGGCTCAACGCCGTGCCGTACGCCCGCTACTGCGTGGAGTGCGCCCGAAAGCGCGAGCGGATGGCGTATTGACCTTGGCTGCGCGGCATACGACGTAAGTGCGAAAGCCTCGCGCGCTGGTTCCAGTCCCTCACTGAGCGGGTGGCAGCTCGTGAAATCGCGGGTTCAGTCGGACCCCATCTTCGACGGGCGCATCGGGCGGTGGAGGCAGGATTTCCACATAGCCCCGCGTGCCATCAGGTCCGTCTGGCTCCACGGAACCAGTGAGCGTGGCTGGACTTGCATTTGTTTCTCCGGGAGACGCGGGTTCGGCTCCTGCAATCGGCGTCGACCCGCTTGACGGCGCCGGGGCGCCGCTGGGCGGCGACTCAGGATCACCCCTGGCGGCATTCCCCCCCAGCAGCGTCAGCATCAGGTCGACGTAGTCGGATGGCTTCGTTTTCCGGCTCGGAATCTCGACCAGGATCGCGTCGGCCTTCAACCGGGTTGACGCAAACTCTTCCAGCGAACCGGCTTTGAATTCCCCGCCGAATGAGTCGATGTCCGCATTGCTGTCGCTCAGGGCGGTTGCGAGGCGGGTGACTGCGGGCGAAGTCGCCATGACCAGCGGACGCTGAGAAATGGTGCTGCTCCGCAGGTGAACGACGGCATTGGGCTGGAAGTCACTGACCAGCCGCAGCATGATCCGCGTCTCGGCTTCGCTTGCCGGCGAGGGACCGGTCTGCTGGGTCGGGATCGCGGTGAACCGCACGGAAGGGAAATTGCGATTCAGGTTGACGCCGCGCGTGTTGACGGAAATATGCTCCGCCAGCGCATCGGGGTTGGGATTCCGGACGATCAGCACCGTCTTTCCGTCGATCAGGGTCGGACGGGCCGTGATGGTTCCCGCCAGCGCGTCAATCAACTGTACACTGGCGGCATCGTCGCCGGAGAGGCTGCCTGTCACGAAGATCTTCTCCTGACCCGTTCCCAGCCGGACGGTTTCGATGGGGCGCCGCTGGGTGCTTTCGTAGCTCGATGTCCAGGCGACCTTGGGCAGGGACTGGGCGGTGGGGGCGGTGGCCGGTCTGGCGGCACGCCGGTTCGCCGGCTCGGGCGCAATCGCCGTCGGCGTGCCGAGTTCCACGAGCGGACGTCGGACCGCATTGCGACGATTCGCTGGAGTCTGCGGAGGAGGAGCGCGGCGCCCGGGGACGATCGTGGGGCGTGGCGGGAGGGCCGCCAGCACCGGGGCGAGCCCGGGCTGTGTGTGGGAGAGAGGGGACGACCACTGGCAGCCTGTCGCCGTCAGTGTCAGTCCGACGAGAAGCCAGGGGAGAGCTTTCATCGCGGAAGGCCGGGAACGAATTGTGAAACGTCGCGGCGCGGGTCCCTTCCGCACCGTCGCTGGCGCAGGGGGGTCAGTCGTCCTCAACGCCGAGAAGCAGCGTCAATTCCTGAAACCGCTCCGCATACTCCTCGCTCGAGGAATGCACGTGTTCCCCTTCGGTAATGAAGCGGATCGTGTCGCTCTGCGGAACGCGGTGGTCATTGAGCACCTCCTCGAACGGCTCGAGGTCGTGTCCGTACATGATCAGCAGCTTGTGTTCGTCGAACTGGACCTCCATCGGGATCCGCGGGTTCAGCACCGCGATTCCGGTGCAGCCGTCGTTGAGCAGCATCTCCTCGTAGTCGTACAGGATGCTCTTGAGGATCGGCAGGTCCATGTGTTCGCGGTACAGGTCCTGGTGCCGACCGCCGTCCACGTCGTGGCTCGTCTCCAGCACGACATCGACCTCCTCGCCCAGCGGATCGAGCAGGTCCATGAACACGTCGAACAACCGTTCGCGCGTCTGCGCCGCCATGAGCACCGGCACGTCGATCGACGTATCGGGGTCGCGGTACACGTCGCGGCGGAAGCCGGCACTGGGGACGACTTCCAGGTTGAAGGACGGGCGCACGGCATCCGTCAGGAGAAAACTCCCATACCGGGCGATCGCCAGATGTTCCTCGAGCTGGTCTTCGGTCAGGTCCTCGAAGCTGCTGTGCGTCTGGGCCTGATATCCCTCGCGGAACGTGCTCTTGATGACGCGCTTCAGGAAGCCCATGTGTTCTGTCCCCAGTTGTGCCGGGCGTGAATGGACACTTGTCACGTTCTGGCCGCGGGAGGGTCGAGGCCACGCAACTCTAGCACGCCCGCGGCAGGGGGTCGGAAGCAGCGCGCCGCGATCGCCCGTTTTCGACGGAGCGCGGGGAAGTCCCGACGTTTGTGCCTGTTCCAGAGACCAGGCAAGGGAGCGGAACCGGTCCGTTTATTCCGGTTCTGACTGCGGCGCGACGCGGGTCGGGGCGTTCCGCCAGACGTGCTCCATCACCGAATAGCCCCCCGGCTTGAGTCCCAGCCGGCTGTAGACCTCTCTGGCGCGGTGGTTCTCGTCCTCGACGTACAACCGCAGTCCCACGACGCCCGGGTCCGCTTGGGCTTCCGCATGGAGGTGTTTGAACAATGCGCGAAACGCTCCACGGCCGCGATGCTCGGGGACCACGTACACGCTCTGCAGCCACCAGATCATGCCGTTGCGCCAGTCGCTCCACTCGTAGGTGTGCATGAGCTGACCGACAACCTCCGCCCCCTGGCATGCCAGAAAGTACCGGGCTTTCACGGGATCGGCGAGCGCGGCGTGTACGCCGGCCGTCAGCACGACGGGATCCAGTTGCAGATGTTCCGACTCCAGCGCGAGGCGGATGTTGAAGTCGACGACGTGCCGCCAGTCGTCGGGAGTCGCGGGTCGCACGAGATACATGTCCATGACGAGCGTCTGCTCCAGGGTTTCATGAATTCATCGCGCCGCCGCGCCGGATTTCATGCTTCCGCGGGCGGTGTGCGAACTGTTCCGATTGCGCTGCCGGTCCCGCGCCGCGGGGCGCGAATCGGACGCGAAGTCGGCAACTCTCGCCGCTGGAATGGCGATATCTACCAATGTCGGACGGCGGCGCAAACCCTGACGGTCGGCGAATGCAGACCGGCGGGGGTCTCCCTCCCGATCGCAACGAATTCATCGCCCCGCGGCATGACGCTCGATTCCGGGGGCGCTGCCGCGGCGTACGCCTGACTCGCACGGCACTCACAGGAGGAAACATCATGAAACACAGCTCTTTTCCGGCGGACGAGGCCAGCACCCGGCCGTTTTCGCTGACGACCCTGATCCGCGGCGTGAATTGGCCGACGTTTCTTTCGGGACTGACGCGGGGCCTCGTCGTCCTGCATGTGTCCACGACCGGGCCGCTCACCGACCAGGTGCGGCAACTCCAGCAGCAGTTGGGCGCCATGCGGTCGGATGTCTCCCGGCTCGCTTCGGCATCGTCCGAGGTGCAGCAGGCCGGCAATCTGCTGGCGGCCATCAACGAACAACAGACACACGTGGCCGCCGCCCGGCAGACCCTGCAGTCGATCGAGCAACTGCACCTGGACGTCCGCGCCGAAGCCGCCCGGGCCGTCGAGGCGCACCAGGCGCTGGACGGTCTGGTCGCCCTCAACGGCCGGCTGATCGGCACGCGGCAGCAACTGGAACCGGCCGGCAGCGCGCTCAAGGAGCTGCGCGATCTGCAGTCGGAGATCACCTTGTTGGGTCAGTCGGCGGCCGCATCCCGGGAGGAACTGCAGTCGACCGACGCGGCGCTCGCCGAACTGAACCGGCTCAAAGGGCAGGTCGTCGCCGCAGCCGAGCAGATCGACCGCGCCACGGCCGCGCTCGCGGAGCTGCGCACGATTCGCGACGACGTAATCGACGTCGGCACAGGCACGGCAGACGCGCAGACGGCGATTGACGGGCTGGCGATGCTGCAGGCATCCATCCCGACGACCGATGAGATCGTGTCTGCAACGGGCAATACCGAGCAGTTGATCGCACTGCAGCGGATGCTGGCCGCTGATGAACGGCTGAAGCTGGAACAGGCGGGGGTGAATCTGGAGCAACTGCTGGGCCTGCAGACGACGATTGCCGAACAGTCGGAACAGGTGGCCGACAGCATCGACACGCTGGACCTGATGTCGGAATTCCAGGAGGAGTTTCGCGGCCAGTTGAGCCAGGTCGAGCAGCTCCGCCGGCAGGCGACGGAACTGATGCTGCTGGAGAGCACGCTGACGCGCGCATTCAACGCCCTGGCGCCGCTGGCCGAACTGGGGGACCTGCGCCGCCTCGACGAGAACGAGATGAAGGAGGTGGCCCGCATGCTGCTGGAACGCCGCCGGTCGCGCGTCGGCATGGCGGAGTCAAAGATCAAGTCTCCCGCGCCGGTTGAGGAAACCGTTGTGGAGGAGGAGACGCTGGACCGTCCGGTGCCGACGCCGCCGGTCGCAGAATAATTCAGTACTGGAGAGCAGCCGGCCCCCTGGTGCGAGCGGTTCGCGCCGGGGGGCTGTTTTTCAGGGGAGGGAATAGCAAGCAGCGAATTGTGAGCGGTGGCGAGCGAATTGGAATTCCGGTTCAGACGTGCGACAGTATAGCGGTTCGTGACATGCGATCGTCTGGAGCCGCTTGTGCCATCGGCCGCCATCTACCTGGACAACCACGCGACGACGCGCGTCGATCCGCACGTGATGCAGGCGATGCTTCCGTGGTTCAGTGAGCGGTATGGCAACGCGGCGAGCATCAGCCACGGTTTCGGCCATGAAGCGTCCGATGCCGTACGTGCGGCACGCGAGACCATCGCCGCGGCGCTCCACTGCCCGCCGGAGTCGCTCATATTCAGCAGCGGCGCGACGGAATCGAACAACCTCGCGATCAAGGGGGTGCTCGCAGCGTGCGGGACCGGTGCCCACCTGGTGGTGAATGCGGCGGAGCATCGGGCCGTGCTCGACCCGGCGAAGCGGCTCCGCCGCGCAGGGCATCCGGTGACGATCGTCCCGGTGGATGCCTGCGGGCGCGTCGATCCCGAGCGCGTGGCGGCAGCGCTGCAGCCGTCGACGCGACTCGTGTCGGTGATGCTGGCCAACAATGAGGTCGGGACGGTTAATCCCGTGGCCGAGATCGGCGCGCTGTGCCGGGAACGGGGTGTGGTGTTCCACTGTGACGCGTCGCAGGCAGTGGGCCGCATTCCGGTCGATCTGGCACAATTGCCAATCGACCTGCTCAGCTTCACAGCCCACAAGCTGTACGGACCGAAGGGGGTCGGTGCGTTGTTTGTGCGTCGCGGCGCGCCGCGCGTCCCGCTGATCGCACAGATCGACGGCGGCGGACATGAAGGGGGACTGCGGAGCGGAACGCTGCCGGTCCCGCTGATTGTGGGATTCGCGGAAGTGATGCGGCTGGCCGCTGAGGAACTGGAACCGGAGTCGCGGCGGTTGGGCGAATTGCGTTCGCGATTACAGCATGCACTGTGTTTGCAGCTCGACGGACTCACGATCCACGGCCATCCGACCGACCGGCTGCCGGGGAACCTGAACGTCGGCTTCGACGCCGTCGACGGTGAAGCACTCATGGTCGGCGTGGCGCAGCGCGGCCTGGCGGTCAGTTCGGGGTCGGCCTGCACGAGCGCCGATCCGGAGCCGAGTCACGTATTGCGGGCGATGGGGGTGCCCGAGAGGCTCGCGCGGGCGAGCCTGCGGTTCGGGCTGGGGCGGTTCAATACGGCCGACGAAGTCGATCAGGCGGCGCAGATCGTCGTCGAGACCGTGCGGCAACTTCGCGACCGGCAGTGATCCGTGCCACGATTCGGCACGTTCGCAAATGACAGTGGAGGAGCAGGCATTATGTGGTTTTTCCGGCTGGTCGGCATCATTCCCCTCGGGATCGGTCTGACGGTGCTCGGGTTTCTGTGGCTGACGCCGTTCAACGAGTTCGGCTCCCCGCCGCTGGTCTTCCGGATCTTCGGGAGTTTCATCGCGCTCGGCTTTGTGCTGTTCGGCGGCGGGATGATCGCCGTGTCGTTTCGTGCGCGAGGTCTCACGCTGCCTCGCGCGAGCGACGTGGGATCCCAACCGGGTCCGCCGCAGACCGGCGCGGTCGGCTATCAATGCGCCCATTGCGGCGCCACTCTCGGCGAGCAGGCCGACGTGTCGCCCCACGGCGACGTCAAGTGCGCCCACTGCGGCCGGTGGTTCAACATTCATCGGCGGTAGGCTATCATGCCGCGGCGTCCGCGTCCGGCCCGTCTCCTCCGAGGGAATGCACCGTCGATGACGTCCGAACTCGCGTCCAACGGGAATGCCGACAGTCCCAGTGCGCCGTCGAAAGGCCACCCCAAGGGGTTGTGGGTGTTGTTCATCACGGAGATGTGGGAGCGGTTCAGCTACTACGGGATGCGGGCGCTGCTGGTGTTGTATCTGATTCAGAGCACGGGGCCGCTGCTGGAAGGCGGGAAGGAGAACTGGAACCCGGGCTTCGGATGGTCGGAAGCGGACGCGTACCTGCTGTACGGCATCTACACATGGGCGGTGTATCTGACGCCGATCCTCGGCGGCTGGCTGGCTGACCGCTTTCTGGGAACGCACCGCTCGATGCTGTTCGGCGGCTGGATCATTGCAGCAGGGCATGTCACCCTTGCGGCAACAGAGTTGTTCGGGTTTACGCCGGGCGCGGCCGTGGCGCGGGATTCCGCCTCCGGAATCTGCTTTCTGTCCGGGCTGCTGCTGATCGTGATCGGTACCGGGTTTTTCAAGCCGTGCGTCAGCGTGATGGTCGGTCAACTCTACGAGCGCGATGATCCGCGCAAGGACGCGGGGTTTACAATCTTCTACATGGGCATCAACCTGGGCGCCTTCTTTTCGCCGCTGGTGGCCGGGACGCTGGGAGAAAGCGTCGGTTGGCATTGGGGATTCGGGTCCGCTGCCGTGGGAATGGTCGCCGGTCTGCTGTTTTACCAGCGCTACCGCCCGCGTTACCTCACGGGTATCGGCGATCCACCGGCAAATGAGGGGAGTTACCTGCCGGCGGTCGTCGGTGCAGTGCTGATTGCGGGCGTCGCGGTGATCGGATGGCGTTTCGGACCATCGCTGCTGGCAGCATTCGAGTACCTGAGCCCGATGCCACTCTTCTGGATCGGCCTCTGCCTTGCAGGCGGCATCGCAATCGCCGTCTTCCTGCTCTGCCAGCAACCCGGAGAACGGAGCGGGCTGGGAGTGATTCTGATTCTGGCATTTATCGGCAACATCTTTTTCTGGACGGCGTTCGAGCAGGCGGGGAGTTCGATGAACGTCTTTGCCAAGGAGCAGACGTATCGGCCCCTCTGGCTGCCTCAGTGGTTTCGACAGTTCTGCACAAGCGACGATGGTCCCCTCGCCTGGTGGATGGCGGTGGGTCTGGGTGTGGTGCTGCTTGTGCCAGTGGTTGCCGTATTTGCGCAACAGCAATTTCGAAGTCGCCGGCACATCGCGGGCGCGTTTGGATGTGGACTACTTGGAGTTTTGGCTGTCGCGCTGGGCATCCTCCAGCACTACGGAAAACTCAAAACGATTGGAGAAGCAGACGAGTTTCCGGCTTCGTGGTACCAGTCCGTGAACCCGCTGGGCATTCTGCTGTTCGGACCGGTGTTCGCTGCGTTGTGGGTCTGGCTCGATCGCCGCAAACTCAATCCTTCAACACCCATGAAATTTGCCTGGGGGCTGTATCTGCTCGGACTGGCATTCCTGGCGATGGTCGCCGGGGCATTCGAAACGAAAGGCGGTCAACTGGCCGGACCGCACTGGCTGCTGTTGACGTATCTTGCCGTGACCTGGGGTGAGTTGTGCCTGTCCCCAGTCGGGTTGTCGATGATCACGAAACTCGCTCCACCGAGGTTGCAGTCGCTGATGATGGGGATCTGGTTCTTTTCGTTCTCACTGGCAAACCTGCTCGCGGGATTCGTCGCCCGATTCTCGAAGAAGTTGGAGGACGGAACCTGGACCTTCGTGTATCCAGGGCTGCCCGGGTTCTTTCTGATGCTGGTCGTGTTCCCGATTTGCGCGGGAGTTGTGCTGACGCTGCTTACGCCGGTGTTGAGGCGGATGATGCGCGGAGTGCACTGAGAATCGGTTGCATAGCGGTTGTCACTGCCGCTTTTCGATCGACGCGATGGCCTTCTCAATCACCTGCTTCGTCAGCCAGTAGGAGTCCTTTTTCAGCCATTCACGGAGAGCAGGCAGAGCGGTCTTGTCTCCAACCTCACCCAGCAGCGAGGCCGCAGCCTGGCGCACGCTGGTTTCGGCGTCGCTCAGCGCGCGCACGGCCTCTTTCCGCAGTCGCTGCAGATTGGCGTCACGAATGGGCTCTGCTTTCGACGCCTTCCGCACCATCAGCCAGCGGCCGAGGTGGCCGAACGTCGCCTCGCGTGCGTCCTTCGACGGGTCTGAGCAGAGCGGCAGCACGTCGTCGAGGCTTGCCTCCCCGCGTAAGTCAATCAGGCCGCTGATCGCCCAGCGCGACGTCAAAGGGTGCTGGCTATGCACGAGCGGCAACACTCTGCCGTACACCCGGTCGTCCTTGAAGTAGTACCCGGCGATTGTCGCCAGCGCGACGACGACATTGTGTACCACCCTGGGATCGGAATCGTCGAGGGCCCCCATCAGGGCCGACGTCGCCCGAGTATTGCCGAACTGTTCCTTGCGCTGTTTCGTCGCCCCCTTGCGCAGCTCGCTCTGTAACTGGTTGGACGCTTTGAGCCGCACCGCGGCGTCGCGCGATGAGAGGTCCCCGAGCATTGGCGGCAGGTCGTCCGCAGCGCCGTCCGCAGTTGTGGTCTCCTCGGGCCAGAAACAGCCGGACTTCATCGCCGGCGCGTCGATCTTCTTCAGGTCGCGGTGTAACTGTTTGAGGACCTTCGGCGGGATTTCGCGGCTCAGCGCGTCTTTGCCCCCGGCCGCCGTCAATTCCTGAACCATGCTGCGGTAGACGAGCAGCGACTCCGCCAACTGTCGGATCGATCTATTGATGAGCGTCCGCTCAAAGTTCTCCTCGTGGTCCAGGCAGACGATTTCTCCTTTCTTGTCGACATCGATCGCAATCGGGTTGCCTGACCCATCCGAGCCGATGATGCGATACCGCTGAAACTTGTCCGGCTGTCCGTACGTCGCCGCAACCGTCGGGAGCTCTCCGGACTTGGGCGCTTCGAAGCTCGGAAGGGGGCCGCCGATTTCGACAGCCCGGCTTCGACGAGGAACTCCTGGTCCTCGTCAGCGATCGCCAACGATTCCACGGCCTTTTTCCGGAACCGGACGAGCGGCTCCTCCGTTCCCCAGCGAGCCACGAAATCCTGCGGTGTGAGCATGAAACGCCTTTCTCACTTTGCCGGACAGCCACACGCGGCAAACCGCGATCCTCCACAACTCAGCCTAATTGGCTGCAGCGCCCTGTGGAATCGCTTCCTCCGAAATCAGCGCCTCCTTCCCGAGCAGGTGCAGGTCAAAGAATGCCTTGACTCGCTGGTTGAGTTCGTCGCTCCGGAACCCGCCGTGACCGCCGCCGTCGACCGTGATGAACAGCGACGGCACGCCTGCGGTGGTCAACTGTTCGTCCAGTTCCACAGACTGATGGTACGGCACGACCTGGTCATTGGAGCCGTGGATGATCAGGAACGGCGGATCGTCTTTCGAGAAGTAGGCCACGGGTGACGCGCTGCGGGCGGCCTCCCTGTTCTCCAGGATCGCGCCGCCGATCAGTCGCGACTCGGGGGAACTGGCCGACTTGTGGTCGAGCTGGCTGGGGAAGTCGCCGATCGTGAGCATATCGGCCGGACCGTACTCGTCGACGACGCAGGTGACGCGGCTCGACTGGTCGTCTGCGTCCCCCAGGTCCCCTTCCAGTTCAGTCACGCCGCCGCTCGTGCCGAGCATCGCGACGAGGTGTCCGCCGGCCGACGAACCCATGACGCCGATCCGCTCGGGGTCGATGCCGTATTCCGCGGCGTTCGCGCGGAGCCAGCGGATGGCGGCCTTGCAGTCGTGAATCTGGGCGGGCCATGTGGCGTCGCCGCTCAGCCGGTAGCCGATGGATGCCGCGACGTATTCACCGCTCGCCGCGAAGCGGACCACCTGTCCGCCGGCGCCGCGTTTGTCGCCGCCGAGCCACGCGCCGCCGTGAATGTAGGCGATCAGCGGGAGCGGTTTGTCCGTCTTGCGCTCCTTGGGAAGGTACAGGTCGAGGCGCTGCCGCGCGTGGTCTGTTCCCGCGTAGGGCAGATCCAGTTTTGCATCGACGTTTTCGGGGACCCGGAACTGCCCCTGTGCGCCCGCGCGGCGGCGAAACGCCTGATCTTCCTCGCGCGAGATCGAGCCGTCCTTGTCTGCGTCGATGCGGTCAAAGGCGTTGCGCAGTCCCGGCGGCAGTTCGTCGCGGCTGAGCTTGCCGTCGCTGTTCCGGTCGAGACGGTCGAACGGACGCTGTTCCTGCCAGGCGGCCGCGGGGCCAGCGGCAACGGCAATGATCAGAGCGGCAAACAAAGAGATACTGCGCGACGGCATGGATCGGACCTCCAGGATGGCGGTGATGTGGCGCGCACATCATGCCACAGGCCGCACGAGCGCCGCAATGCGCCGCTGGAGGCACTCCTCACACAGGCAGGGGGCTTTGGGATCGGCGGGCATCGGCAGCACGCGCGGATACTTGGCGCACCAGCACGCCTCGCAGCCGGCGTGGCGCATGCAGAGCGATGGCCGCCCGCATTCCGGGCAGGGGGGGACGTCGCACGAATCGCCGGTCGAACATGCAGGGTCGTTCATGCGTTTACTTGCCTCTCTCGCGCCGCTCAGGGGCCGGGTGTCCAGAATTCAGTTTTGCCGGAGTGAACGCTACGTTTGGGAATGCGCCGTCGACCGGCAATACTGAATTCTGGACACCCGACGCCGGCGAACCCGACGCGCTACAATACAGTGATGCAGACTCCATTCTCCGAGCCGCGCGCGGCGTATGTGCATGTGCCGTTCTGTGCGCACCGCTGCGGGTACTGCGATTTTACTCTCGTCGCCCGAAAGGACCACCTGATCGGCGGTTACCTCCGGGCGCTGGAATGGGAACTGTCGCGGCTGGAGAATCCGCGCGAGGTCGACACGCTGTTCCTCGGCGGCGGGACGCCGACGCACCTGTCCCCCCAACAGCTCCGCGCACTGCTGGAGACCGTGCGGTCGTGGCTCGTGCTGGCAGAGGGAGGCGAATTCAGCATCGAGGCGAACCCGTACGGGCTGACCAGCGACAAGATCGATGTCTTGATGGAAGCCGGCGTCAATCGCGTCAGCCTCGGCGTGCAGTCGTTCTCCGCGCCGCTGCTGCAGACTCTGGAGCGCGACCACCGGGAAGCGGACATCCTCTCAGCGTTCGAACGGCTGCGATCGCGCATTGAGAACATCGCGATCGACCTGATCTTTGCCGTCCCGGGACAGTCGCTCGACGACTGGCGCGATACGCTGCAGCGCGCCGTTGCACTCGGCCCGACGCACATCTCGACCTACGGGCTGACCTACGAGAAGGGGACTGCGTTCTGGTCCCGCCGGTCGAAGGGGCAACTGACGGCTGCCAGAGAGGACCTGGAACTGGCGATGTACGAATTGGCGATGGAGTCCTTGCCGGCTCGCGGATACTCACAATACGAACTCTCCAACTTTGCGCAGCCCGGGTTCGAGTGCCGCCATAACGAGGTCTATTGGGCCGGGCTGCCGTACTTCGGTTTCGGACCGGGGGCCGCGTCATACGTGCGCGGGACCCGCCGGACAAACCACCGCAGCGTGACGACATGGCTTTCGCGAGTGCTGGCGGGCGAAGCGGGAGTCGGAGTGGAGGAGAC
>CAZWGW010000128.1:0-13056 GCA_964633565.1 uncultured Planctomycetaceae bacterium | reverse complement strand
GTCGAGGTCATCAAGGCTCGGATGGGCGCCGATCGGACCAGCCTGCACTCGTTCGCCGATGAGAAACATGGGAGCGGCGGTGCCGTGATCGGTCCCCAATGAACCGTTCTCGGCCACGCGGCGGCCGAATTCCGAAAACGTCAGCGTTGCGACGCGCTCATGCTGCCCCTGGTGCACAAGGTCCTCGTGAAACGCGGCAACGGCATCTCCCAGCGTCTGCAGCAGGTTCGTGTGGGCCGGCGCCTGTGCGGCGTGAGTGTCGAAACCGTCGATCGCGGTGTAATACACGCGCTCCGGGATCTGGGCCGAAATAAACTGCGCGATCAGCTTGAGGTGCTTCGCCAGCGGCGTGTCGGGATACGTCACTGGCGTGTCGTACTGCGTCGCGGCCTGCTGGACCCGCGCGGCAGACGCATAGGTTTCACGGGCCGAACTGCGGACCAGGCGGAGCAGGTCGGAGTCTTTCGAATCCTCGCGGGCGAAGCCTTCCACCGTGGCCCGCTTGCCGGGATCGTCCCCGCTGGCAGCGACCCGCAGGCGATATTCGTTGAGCGATTCCAGCGACGGCGCGTATCCGGTCGCGCCGAACAGCGCCAGCGGCGTTTCTCCGCCGCCGACAAAGATGGCGCCCCGATTCGGACCAAGTCGCGGCGCCGTGCGGCCGATCCAGCCCAGCGGCTCCTGCTCGGGGTTGCGGGCCGCCTTGTGCCAGATGTCGAGAGACGTGAAGTGAGACCGGTTCGGGTCCGGGTATCCGACCCCCTGCACGATTCCCAGCTTCCGCTGCTCCAGCAGGTTCGCGAAACCTTTCAGCGCGGGATGCAGCGCGAATTCGTCATCGATCTTGTGTACATCGGCCGCCGGCTGTTTCAGCGTCGGCCGGGATGCCAGGTACACCGGGTGCTTGTACGGAATGACCGTGTTGAGGCCGTCGTTGCCCCCGGTGAGTTGAATGACAACCAGCACCGTGTCCTTCGCACCGGGCTGGTCGGCCTTTGGCGCAGCCAGTGCCGCCCGGCGGAGGAACGTCGGCATGGTCCAGCCGCAGGCCAGGGCCGAGGCCGCGATGAAGTCGCGTCGCGAAATGGACATCGTCCTGCTCCCTGTTCAGTGCGAAGCGACCCGGTCGCTGAAAGCGTCCGGGTCGCTCGTCTGTTATCCCAACTGGTACTCGGGCATCGTCAACGCAAAATGCGCCGCTGAGCGGGCCAGTTGTGCCTGGCGTGCCCGCCCGCCAAAGGGGCGCCGGGTTTCGGCTTCCTCCCGTCGCAGTTCCTGGACAATCGCGTCCACGGCAGCCGTCTCGGCGCGTTGATGAAACAGTTCCAGGAAGAACCGGGCCTGCTGCTCGGCGCCGTCGAGTTGATGTTCGACCGCCAGCCGGGCCGGGTCGCATCGTCCGCCAGTCCCGACGCCGCGCGTCAGTTCAAACGCGGCATTCTGACGGAACAGCAGCGTGCTCGAGTTGAGCCAGTCCGCGCCGCCGTCCCACCCTTTGACGCTGGGGGGCAGGAACAGGGCCTGTCCCATTTCCCCGCAGGCGCGCGCGGCGTCGCGCGGGCTGACGCGACCCTCCAGCCCGCGAACTGTTTCGACCACGAACTCCACCGGTGATTTGACGCGCTGGCGAACGGCGGCGCCGGAGTAGAACACCCAGCTCGACAACATCTTCTCCATCAGCCACGCGAGGTCGTAGTTGCGGAGCCGGAACTCATTGGTCAGCGGGTGCAGCAATTCGTCCGACGGCACCGCCGTGTCGCTCACGAATTCCCGAAACAGCTTGCGCACGATGAACCGCGGACAGGCCGGATGTTCGAGACACAACCGCACCACGTCGCCGCTCGTCCAGGGGCCGGTGCGGCCGAAGATCGTCTTGTCCCCGTTGTCGTGGAGCGAGGGGTCAAAGACCGCCTCGCGGTCGCGGACGCTCCACCCTGTGAGGGCCCGCGCCGCCTCCCTGATGTCCTGCTCCGTGTAGTTGCCGTCTCCCAGGCTGAACAGCTCGAACACCTCGCGGGCGTAGTTCTCGTTGGGCGCGCCTTTGCGATTCGAATCGGAATCGAGCCAGACCAGCATGGCCGGATCTCGCGTCATTTCCTGCAGCAACTCGCCAAAATGCCCGAGGGCATGCCGGCGGATCGTTTCGTTCTGCCGGCTCATCAGCGTGACATCGGCCACTTTCGCATGGGACGTCGCGAAGTGGTCGTGCCAGAACAGCGTGAGGCGCTCCAGCAGCGGATGCGGCGACGAGAGCAGACGGTGCATCCACAACGCCTGCAGTTGCTCGATCTCGCCGCTGTCGATCACGCCGCGGCGCAGGCGGGCGACTTCGGCTTCGAATCCGGCGTGATCATCCACTCCCTCCAGCAGTTGTGCCACGGCTCCGTGCGGGCCGGCCGTCACGCCGGTTTCGATCTGTTCCCAGGTTGCGCCGAATGCCGCCCGGCGGTACAGGTGCCCGACGAGCACTTTGTCCCATCGCAGTTTTCGAGTCGGGAAGAACGCATCCCACGCCGTGCCGGGTGGAAGGCGATCGAGGATCTGTTGGGCGTCGCTCATGGTCGTCGCTGCATGTTGTGTGCTCGAATGCAATCATTCCGGGCCGATCGTTACGTGGTAGCGGAAGCCGTCTCCATCAAATCCGGCGCTCGTCTCCACACGGCTGAGCGACGACAGCAGGTCCGTCCAGACGTCGATTTCGCGCTCGGCCTCGTCCAGGTCCCAGCCCGAGTTCAGTACCATGCCGCGGGCAATACCGTCCCGCAACACGCGTGCGGCGTTTCCCAACCGCGCCAGGTCGAACTGCTGCACTTCCGTCAGGCCGGAAGGGATCGTGGTCGCTGCGGACACCTGCCGTTCGAGCGCGTCAATCACATGCGTCACGATCTGCGGCGTCGTGCCGATGACGAAGTGGCCCCGCGTAAACGAATACGTCGTGCGGAAGTTGTAGCGCACGCTGGAGCCGCGGCGCTGTTCGGAGGCGTCCTCGGAGAGCGACAACTGCACAAGCTTTGCCCCGGCGTATTCGTGCTCGGTCGTCAACATGCGGTTTTCACCACTCATGATGAGGTGCAGCGTGCGCAGGATCGGGGCCGACATTTCGCGCACCTTCTGTTCGTCGTGCAGATCGAAGGCCAGCGCGGCCGCCGGCAGACGGTCGTTCACCTCCACGTCATAGGGGGGCTGTTCCTGCGTGGCGAGCACCACGCGGAAGTGCGGCCCGAACTGCGTGACCAGGTCGCTGGGCCGCAGGTGCGTCCCGAACACTTCCAGTTGCGTGGCGGCCTGTTCGTTCCCTTTTTCCAGTTTGTCGACCACTTCCCCGGCCAACAGATCGCGCCGCGCGTCCAACAGCGCGGACAGGTCCCTGAACCAGCTCGCGGAATAGATTTCGCCGGGCACTTCCAGCAACGGAGCGGGTTGTCCCGCCCCGTCCCGCGCGAAAAACCCGGGAATGCCTGAGTCCGGCTGCCCCGCGCCGGGTTGCCGCACGGCCACCTCAATCGTCAGTCGCTCTTCCTGCGGCAAGATCCGAACCGTTGCCCGCTCATGCTGCCGGAGCAGTTCGAGCCAGCCGCCCAGAAAGGTCGTGCGGCCGGCATCGGACGAGGGGATGCGGAGCGCCTCCGCAAGCTGCGGCTGCAGTGACCGGACCTGCGCGAGATCCACTTCGGCCGTCACAAACGGCATGGGTGCGGATGCAGCCGGCGCATTTCCGCCGGACGCGCGTTCCTGAAAGCGATCAACCACCTGTTCCAGTGCGCTCTGCGTGCTGGCGAGCAGCAATGACCGGCCGCGGACCGCGAGGTTCAGCGGACCGATGAAAAGGCAATCAAAGTCACCGCGGCGCTCCACTCGAACGGCGTCCGATGCCTGCGGCGCCGCCTGCCCGGCCAGGGCGCGCAGTTCCTCGACCAGGCGCGCGAGAAGGTCGGCGTCCTCGGCCGTGAATGCAACCGCCACGGACGGGGGGGAGTCCTTCCACACCGCGAGCGCCGCGCCCCCGGCCGTCAACTTGAGCAGCAGTTCGCCAGGTTCGAGGCGCAGGCGTTCGGCCAGCGCCAGAATTCCCGCTGCGCGCGGGTCGGCCGGGTAGGCATCCCGGCGGCGGGCAAGTTCGGGACTGTGAGCGATCGCGTCGACAATCTGCGTCACGACCGGGTGCCGGCGAATCCCGGCCGAGGGGGCCATCTGCACCGAAAGGATCGCGTCGTCCGGAATGACCGCACCGGGATCGGCGTCATCCGCGGCGGCCGCCAGCGACGCGAACAACACGAAACAGACTGCCGCCGGGCACCCCGCGGCCGAGAGACGATCGAGCGATGGCATGCAAAAACCCGCTGTAATCCGGCGAAGACCCGTCCATCCCTATTACCCGTACGATCCGGGGGAGGGTTTCAAGTCTCAGCCGGGTCCGACGCAATCCACCGACCGTCGCGGGCCGCGTTCCATTCCGGCTCGCGCTCAACCGAGGTGGTATTTGGCGGCGATAATCTGCCAGAGATAGATGCCGCCCCAGATCAGGCCGCCGATGACGGCTGCCACGACCGCCAGGTACACGACCAGGCCGACCAGTCCCAGCGTGCCGTCGCGCCAGCGGGCCAGCAACCGCCACCACTTCTGCCGCTTATATTGTTTTTCGAGCCTGGCATACGTGTCGGCGAGGTTCTGCTCCCGGGCCTTGACCTTCGTGCGTGTCACAAGTTGATGGGCTTCGGACTCGAACTCCGGCACCTGCGCCAGTGTCACGAACGGCCCTTTCGCGTCGCGCGCGATCCGGACCGAGATGTCGAACATGTCGGCCTTGACCCCTTTCCGCACCTGCGACGTCGTCATCCGGCTGATGCGCGTCCGTCCATTTGGATCGGCATGCTTCACAAACCAGGTGATCTCGGCGCCGACGGCGTCGATCGCGGACTTCGATCGTTTCGCATCCTCGGCGGAAGACGGCGCCACGATCGGGGCCCGCGTCGGCGCCGAGAATCCGGCACGCGTCGGCACGATCGGCGAATGCGCCCCCCCCGCGCGGCGCATGACGGCCCTGTTGGGATCGTCGATGAAGCTCAGCGACTCTGCGGCGAGGTTCAACGTCTCCAGGTCGCGGATCAGTTCGTCCATTGCCTGATACCGGTACTGCGGGTCCTTGGCCAGGCACTTGTCGAGGATCAGATCCAGCCGCTCGGGGACATCGGTGTTGATCCGCCGGGCCGGCGTGAAACTCCCCCGCTCCTTCGCCGTAATGAGCTGGACGATGGAATCCCCCTTGAACGGCGTGCTGCCGGTCAGGAAGTGGTACAGCGTCCCGCCCAGCGCATAGATGTCGCTCCGCTGGTCGACGTACTTGGCGTTCCGCGCCTGTTCGGGCGGCATGTAGTGCGGCGTCCCGAGGCCGGTGCCGCTCTGCGTCATCGACATGTCCTCGTCGAGCACTTTTGCGAGGCCGAGGTCGGAGACCTTGATGTCCCCCTTTTTCGTGACCAGGATGTTGTCCGGCTTGATGTCGCGGTGGATCATGTTGAGGCCGTGCGCGTGCTTGAGCGCATCGGCGCAGAGCAGCGTGACGTGCAGCGCGTCCCCCACGCTCAGCTTGCCGAGGGCCGTCAGCCAGTCCTGCATGCTCTGGCCCTCGATCAGTTCCATCGCGACGTAGTGCAGCCCCTTGGCCTCTCCGATCGCAAAGCATCGGACCACGTTGGGGTGGTCGATCCTGGCCATCGCCCGCGCCTCGCGCTCGAATCGCTCGACGAAGTTGGGCTTCGCGGCGAGTTCCTTGGAGAGGACCTTGAGTGCACACGGCCGGTCGAGGCTGACCTGATGGGCGCGGTAGACGGTCCCCATCCCCCCCTGGCCCAGCTTCTTCAGCAGTTTGAAATCGCCGAGGACCGTGGATTTATCACTCTTTGCAGATTCTGCGGTCTGTGCCGCGGCTGCCGCATTGGCTTCTGCAGCCACCTGGCGCGGACCGGAGGCTTGTGTCGCCGCCATCTCCTTGACCGGTTTGGTCGACTCTGCCATGACCTGCTTCCTCCGCGACAGCCCCACTTCGGCGCAATTGCCGGCCGGCGTTTCGCCTCGAATGGGGAGCACAGCGAAACTGAGCCCCTCGACCGGGGCGCGGTCTGCCGGCGACCGGCGATGCCCGCGAACCATTATGGCCCAGCCGGGGCAGGGAATCCAAGCATTTCGGGAATTTGGCGCGTCGCAACGTCGCAGTTCGCGACTGCCCCGGACAGGTCTCGCACCGGATTGCGATTCGACGGGTTGTACCGGAGAATCGGGTGACTCAGCGGGTGATGCATCGGGGACGAGTTGACATCGTCATTCGGATTTCATTGTCTCAGGTAGGCGAACAGATCGCGCAGCTCCTGCGGCGTCAGTTGTTCCAGGATCCTGTCGGGCATGAGCGAGGCGTCCGATTCACGGAGATCCTCGATGTCATTTCGCGCGAGCTTCATACGCTGGTTCTTCGCATCCAATACCGTGACGGAGGCTGCGTCCTGTTCGGCAAGGAGACCCGTAACGATTCGACCATCGGTCGTAACGAGCGTGTAGCTGGCATATTCGCGGCGGATCACGGAACCCGGGTCGACGATGTTCGCCAGCAGCGCCGCCGGATCGGAGCGGTTGGCCGTCGTCAGGTCCGGGCCGACCCTGTTCCCTTCTCCCGCCAGCACGTGACACGTGGCGCAGTGCCTGATGAAGAGCGGCTTGCCCCGCGCTGTGTCTCCCGAGCCGGCGCGCAGGTCGTTGCTGAAGCGGCGCATCGTGGCCAGTTTTTCCTCGGGCGTGCCGCGCCCGATGTTGCCCCACAGCCGGCGGACGAGCGCATTCAATTCGTCATCCTCGTGCAGGGCCAGTGTCCGGAGCTGCTCGACCGTGATCGCCTGTCTGTCGATGGTACCGGCTTCGACGCGGTGCAGGCAGGCGCGCGCCGATCCGGGACGCTGGAAGAGGACGTCGATGATCTGCGTCCGCAAGGCGTCCGATGCACCGGAGCAGGCAACCTGCAGAGCGGCCGTGGCATCAGCGCGATCGAAGCGCCCGAGCACGCGCACAATGGCGGCGCGGGTCTCGTCGTCCCCTGTCGCCGCGAGAGAGGACAGCAGAACGGCGATACAGTCCTCGCGACCAAACTCCGAGAGCAACTCGATCAGGGAACGGCAGGGGTTGCCGACAAGATTCCCGGCGGCAATCAGCGTCAACAGTTGGGGATAGGCGTCATCGACATTGCACAGCAGCGCCAGTCGAATTCGATCCGGCTGGCTCTCTTCGACTCGCCAGCGGGTCGCGGCGAGCGATTGCAAGGGACCTGCCACCGGTTCGATATCGCGGGAAGCAGGGCGCTGCCCCGGAGCGCTCACGGCGGCGAACTGCTCGAACAGTCCCCCCTGTTGGACGCCGCCGAGGATCGTCGATCGCTCGGCCAGACCCTGCGCGACGGCGTCGTATGCGGCATCGCGCTCGTCGTCCGGAACACCAGACAGCAATTGTGCGGCGGCATCGTACGTCGCGCGCGTCCCCTCGGCGGCCCAGCGACGCAGTAGCAGTCGGCTCTGCATGCGCCGCGCCTGGGTCTGCCAGGCGCAATCGTTGGCGAGTACCTCCAGCACTGCCGGCAGGTCGGTGACTGACTTCGACTCAACGGCCCACCAGATCATCCACGACACGCGGGAATCCGCGTCGTCGGGGTTCCTTTCCAGAAGTCCATTCAGAATTGGCAGTGCGTCGACCGCCGGGAGTCGACGGGCGCTTGCCGCCAGATGACACCGCACGACAGGACTGGCGTCCTCACGCGCCAGCACGGCAAGACGCCGCGCCATATCAGGTACTGGATCGTCCACAGCCGGCCACGGTCATCGACTTTGACGAGGATCGGCTGGCGCACTTCGGGCTCAGATGCGACGAGTGTGACGCGGAGACCGTCGAGCGTCGTCATCTTCGCAGCGGCGACGTCGGGGGTGTAGCCTTGGGGGAAGGCGGCACTGGTGAGACCCGCCGACATGGAGATGACCAGTGCTGAGAGACGTCGACGCATGAGGCTGCTGTTTCACGTTGTCAGCGGGGGGCGCGCCGCGACTGCATTGCAGCACAGCCGATGGCTCGCGACAAGGGAATGGGCTCCACCTTCTAGTTCGGATCAAATGTCGCATTCGCCCATGTTTGCGATATAATCGCTTTGTCCACCGCGCTCCGCGAGAGGACCTGCAATCATGAGCCTGGCACAACCGCTGACCGAGATCGACTATCCGGAATCGGACGGCAAACCGATGGGCGAAACCGACCTGCACCGGCTGTGGATGGTCCGTCTTTACGACATGCTGAGCTGGCGCTACCGCGGCCAGCGGGTGTACATCGGGAGCGACCTTCTCGTGTATTACACGAAGGGAAAGCCGAAGGACGTCAACATCCCGGACGTCTTTGTCGTGAAGGATTGCGAACCCGGACTGCGGCGGACGTTCAAGATCTGGGAAGAGCAGCGCGTGCCGGATGCCGTGTTCGAGGTGACGTCTCGCAGCCGACGCAAGGATGACGAAGTCTGCAAGCCGCGCACATACGGGCAGATCGGCGTGCAGGAACTGTTCCTGTACGACCCGACCGACGAATACTTGCGGCCCCCTCTCAAGGGTTTCCGCTTTGAGCGGGGCATGCCGGTCGAAATGACACCAGACGCTTCCGGCGCTCTCGTGTCCCGTGGGCTTGGACTCCTGATTCGGCTGCATGACGGAGCGCTGTTGCTCGCTGACGCAGACACTGGTGCCTCGTTACAGACTGAAGCGGAAGCGCGCCACGCCGCCTGGGAGAGCGAGCGCGCGGCACGTCTTGTTGCGGAAGCAGAACTGCGACGGCTCCGCGAAGAACTGCGCGGACGCGGGCCGAAGGCCTGAGTATCGCTGTCGGCGGGTTGATCCCGCCGGAGCGAGCTGTCAAATCGCCGACAGCAACTGAAACGGGTCCGACAACATATTGCACAACGTAGCGACGAACCGCGCGGCATCCGCGCCGTTGATCACGCGGTGATCGTACGACAGCGCCAGCGGCAGCATCAGCCGTTCCTCGACCTTGCCGTCGTTGAGCCGCAGTTCGGTTTGCGTGCGGGACATGCCAAGGATGCAGACTTCCGGATAGTTCACGATCGGCGTGAAGGCAACCCCGCCGATCCCCCCCAGGTTCGTCACCGTGCACGTCGCCCCCTGCATGGCATCCAGCGGCAGCTTTCGGTCGCGGGCCTGCTCGGCCAGTTCCCCGAGGTGCTGCGCGATCTGCAGGATGCTGAGCCGGTCGGCGTCGCGAATCACGGGCACGACCAGCCCGTGCGGCGTGTCGACCGCGCAGCCGATGTGGTAGTACCGTTTGTAAACCAGTTCATACGTTTCCGGATCGAGGCTGCTGTTGAACTTCGGGAACGCCTGCAGGCATTTGGCCAGCGCCTTGATGGCGATCGCCGTCATCGTGACTTTCGGCCCCTTCTGACCGATCCCGGCGACGAATCGCTTGCGTGCGGCTTCCAGCTCGGTGACGTCGGCCCGGTCGTGCTGTGTGACGTGCGGGATCACGTGCCATGCGACGGTCAGGTTCTCGGCCGCCGTGCGGGCGATCTTGTTGAGTTTCTCGCGCTCGACCTGTCCAAAGCGTGAAAAGTCTGGCAGCGGCGGCGGCATGAGTGAACCGGCGGCCGCCGCCGGCGCGGTGCGCACGGTCGGCAGAGTCGTCGTCTGCAGGCGGCCTTTGACGTAGGCCTGCACGTCTTCCCGCGTGATACGCCCGCCCGGTCCGTTCCCGTGCACGTCGCGCAGCTCGACTCCCAGTTGCCGCGCGAGACGGCGCGTCGACGGCGACGCCGGCACCGGCGGCTTCCCCGCGCCGTCGGATTCCACAGGCGCCGCTCTCGCGGGTGACGCAACGGCCGTCTGGCTTTTTGGCGCTGGTGGTTTCGCCGGCGTCACCAGTTCTGCTTCCACCTTGCGCGAGGCGCTCTTCACCGGCCGCGGTTGAGGCGGAGCGGGTTTGGAAGGAGCAGGCGCGGCGACTTTCGGCGCAGGCGCACCGACGTCGGCACCCTGAGTCTGGACTGTGAACAGCACCTGTCCGACCTGCACCGAATCGCCCGTCTTGACGTGCAACGCTTCAATCGTCCCGGCGAAGGGGCACGGCAGCTCGACGACCGCCTTCTCCGTCTCCAGTTCCATCACGATCTGTTCGGCCCTGATCGTGTCCCCCGGCTTGACTTGAATCTCTGCCACGTCTGCCGATTCGACCCCCTCACCCAGCGCCGGCAATTGAAAATCAATCTTCCGCGACTCCTCAGTTCGAGCTTCTGTCTGTACTTTCGCTTCCTCGCGTACCGCTCCCCGCGTCGCTTGCGGTTTAGCCGGCTCTCGTGCGCTCGTTGACGCCGCCGTTGCCTCCGACGCATTCGCCCCTCCCCCCCACGCCCCCCCACCCGCCACCACCGTCAAAAGCAAGTACCCCCCAGTCACCCGGTCTCCCACCCACACGCGCACCTCCGACACCGTCCCCGCGATCGGGCAGGGCAACTCGACGACCGCCTTCTCGGTCTCGAGTTCCGCCACGATCTGCCCTGCGCGGATCGTGTCACCGGGCTTCACCAGCAGTTCCGCGACGTCCGCCGCCGTGACCCCTTCGCCGAGACTCGGGAGTGTGAATGGTGTCAGTGTTGATTGAGTCATCAATTCACGATCGCCCGGAGTTGGAGCGCCAGCTTGGAAATACACAACTGATTCAGACTGACCCCCTCCGCTTCGGCCTCCTTCACCAGAGCAGCATGGAGCGATCGCGGTCCGCGGACCATGAAATGGCCGCTGTAATCGGCGAACGTGGGACCGTCGAACTCATCCATCAGTTTGGCGATTTCGGCGTATTCCTCCGTCTTGAGGAATTGTGCCCGCTCGGATTCGGTCGAAAACAGTTCCCCGAACTTGCCTCCGATGCCGAACATCGCATTTCCGAATTCGATCCACGATTCGCATTCCTTCGCCTTGCGCCTGGCGAATTCCAGCGCCTGCTGAGCCTTCGATTTGCCTCTGACACGCGGCTTTTCGCTGTGACTGGTCCGGGGCTTCGTGGCCATTTCATCGATCTCCCGCCTTGTGGAATGCTCCAAGCATCGGTCCGCAGGAATCGCACGCCATCGAAGTACTGCACCTCGAAGTACATCGCTTTCTGACCGAGACGTTTGCCGATTTGTCGTACGAGTTCCTCAGCCTCGGCAAGTCGCTCGTTTTCGCAGACCACGGTCACGCGAATACTATCGTCCTGATAATGACGACCATCTGCGGCATCAATCCAGTGCCCCGTCACCGGACCATCGAACGTGGCGCCGTTGAACGTATCCCAAATGCTCACCTTGATCCGCCGCAACTCCGCCCTCGAAACAGGGCGACCGTCATTGCGCCGAATCGGAATCAGTGTGGTCCACTTCATCGGCCCACTCCAGCGATCCTGTTGATATCATATTTGATAAGTTACAAACATCAACTGCGAATTTCCGCTCAGGTGATCTACGCCCCGCGCGCCTCCACCTGCTCCGCATCCAGCCCCAACTCCCGGATCACCTGCGGCAGCCGCTGTTTGTCGAACTGGCACTGCCGCGACAGCGCGTGAACGGTGGCATAGACCGTCCACTCGGCGTCGATTTCGAAATGCCGCCGCAGCGCTTCGCGCGTGTCACTCCGGCCGAAGCCGTCCGTGCCGAGCACAACGTAGTCGCCCGGCACCCACTCGCGGATCTGGTCTGCCACGAGCCGCACATTGTCGCTCGCGGAGATGAACGGCCCCGCGACGCTATCGAGCGCCCGCTCAATGTAGCTCTTGCGGGCCGCCTCACCGGGATGCAGCCGGTTCCAGCGCGAGACCAAAGCCGCATCGCGCGCCAGTTCGCTGTAGCTGGTCACGCTCCACACATCGCAGCCGATTCCGTACTTCTCCTTCAGGGTCTGCTGGGCGCGCTGCACCTCCCGCAGGATTGGGCCGCTGCCGAATAACTGCGGCCGCAGTTTCTGCCCCTCAGCCGACTCCGTGCCCGCCAGCTTGTACATCCCCTTGAGGATCCCCTCGATGTGCCCCTCCGGCATCGGCGGCTGCTCGTACGGTTCGTTGTAGACCGACATGTAGTAGAAGATCGACTCCTGGTTGACATACATCCGCTTCAGCCCGTCCTGAATGATGACCGCCAGCTCGTACGCGTAGGCCGGGTCGTACGCCACGATGTTCGGCACCGCCGACGCCGCGAGCTGGCTGTGGCCGTCCTGGTGCTGCAGCCCCTCGCCGTTGAGCGTCGTCCGGCCCGACGTACCGCCGACGAGGAAGCCCTTCGTCCGCGAATCGGCCGCGCACCAGATCAGGTCGCCAACCCGCTGGAAGCCGAACATCGAGTAGTAGATGTAGAACGGGATCATCGGCACGCCGAGGTTGGCGTACGCCGTCCCGGCGGCGATGAACGACGACATCGCTCCCGCTTCGTTGATCCCCTCTTCGAGGACCTGACCGTCCTTCGATTCGCGGTAGTACATCAGGCTCGGCGAGCCGTCTTCCTGCTGGCGGTCGACCGGCTCATAGAGTTGTCCCTTGCTGGAATAGATGCCGAACGCGTTGAAGAACCCCTCCATGCCGAACGTGCGCGCCTCGTCCGGGATGATCGGTACGACCCGCTTGCCAATCGCCTTGTTCCGCATCAGCCCCTGCACGATCGCGCTGAACGCCTGCGTCGTCGCGGCGGTCCCCTTCCCCTCGGTGCCGCGGAGTTGCCGCGCGAATGCCTTGTCGTCGAGCGGCGGGATGTCGAGCTTCTCGTGCGACGGTTGGCGTGACGGGACGTACCCTCCCAGATGCTCGCGACGCTGCCGGAGATAGACCATCTCCTCGCTGTCCTCGGGAGGCTTGTAGAACGGCATCTTCTCCAGTTGCTCATCGCTGATCGGGATGCTGAACCGGTCGCGGAACTGCCGCAGTTCCTCGAAGTTCACCTTCTTCTGCTGGTGGGCGATGTTCCGCCCTTCGCCCGCCTCCCCCAGACCGTAGCCTTTGATCGTTTTGGCG
>CAZWGW010000127.1:11836-13117 GCA_964633565.1 uncultured Planctomycetaceae bacterium | reverse complement strand
ATTTCTCTTCTTCGCCTTTCTTTGGCTGCTTCAATTCCATACGAACCGACTGTGGATCAAATTGTCCAAACATGAGCTCCTGCCCATCGTTGAGCCCCAAATCGTGGAGGATCAATGTCTCTTTGAATTGCATCGGCGGCCGGCCTTTCGTATTCGAGGCAATAAGCGCCGATAATCTGAACCGAGGAACGTTTGGTGCAAGTTGTATGTCGGGCCCTTCCGGTCCTCAACCGCGCGGGCCGCTCGCGGGAACTATCGCGGGGATATCCGCGGTTTCGTTTGCTGTACAAGTCGGAATGGGACGGTTGGAGCTTGAGGTCGGCATCTCGCATCTCCGTGACATGCTGGGAGAATTGAGGGCGCGGTGTGCCGATCCAGAGCGGGAAGGTGTCGTCGTCGGGGGGGGCTGGAGTCCCAGATTCGCTTTCAATGTCCTTGCAGAAGCGCAGCGACCCGTCGATGCCATCGACGGGCTTTGGGCGCGCGGAAGCGGGCCGCCTGTGGGAGGCGGCCCGCAGCGTATTCGCGAGGTGGTTCTTATTGCCGCCCCAGCGCCGCCCGGATCGCCTCCTCCGGCTTCACCAGGTGATCCGAGTTGTTCGGGTCATCCTTGATCGACAACTGCACCCCCTTCACCTCGCCATTGAATCCGTTGCCGATCGGACCGTAATCCGGCGAGACAGGCGCGCCCGAATCTTCGCCGACGTCGCAGCCGTCGTCGGCCGAGAAGACGATCGCCAGCGTGTTGGCGACCTCCCCCTGACCGACCTGCTTGCCGTCGACGAACAGCGTCGCCTGGCCCCCCTTGCCGAGGCCGCCGCCGGCGTAGGCGAACTCCATCCGCACCTGGTGTTTGCCCGCCGGGAGCACGTCGGCCGACTCGACGTAGTAGTTCTTGAAGCCCCCCCAGTTGTAGCAGTACTTGAGTTTCCCCTTGTGGGCGTAGAGGCTCCAGCCGCCGATGTTGGCCCCTTGCGAAATGATGACCCCCTCGGCCCCCTGCTCCGGCACGATGATCTCGGCCGTGACCGAGTGCGACTTGTTCTTGATGCTCAGCACGCAGTTCTCCAGCAGCCGGCCCATGCCTTCAAAGAGGAGTTGCGTCTCCCCTTTGACGAGGATCGGTCGGCCGGCCGTGTCGGGGTTCATCTTCTCCATCATCCGGTCGTCGAGCGGCAACACCTTGTAGCGGGTCGCCTCGATCATGAACTGCCGCTGCAGTTCGTGGAGCTTCTCCGGATTCTCTTTGGCAAGATCATGGGCCTGGGTCCAGTCCTTGTC
>CAZWGW010000127.1:10358-11826 GCA_964633565.1 uncultured Planctomycetaceae bacterium | reverse complement strand
ACAGTTCCCACACGTCGTCGTCGAAGGCGGGGACTTTGGATGTGAGAGACGCCCAGGGGGTGCGGTGCTTCGTCACGGCGGTCCAGCCTTCGTGGTAGACGCCGCGATTGCAGAAGATCTCGAAGTACTGCGTCTGATGCTGTTCGGCTGCTTTTGCATCGCCGAACGAATACAGCATGCTGGTCCCTTCGATGGCGTCCTGCTGGATGCCGTTCACCGACTCCGGCTGCGGCAGGCCGGCCGCCTCCAGGATGGTGGGCGCGACGTCGATGACGTGCGCGAACTGGTGGCGGATTTCGCCTTTGGCCTTGATGCCGTTGGGCCAGTGAACGACGGTGCCGTTGCGCGTGCCGCCCCAGTGGGAGGCGACCTGCTTGGTCCACTGGTACGGCGTGCACATCGCGTGCGCCCAGCCGACGGCATAGTGGTTGTACGACTCAGGTCCGCCGAGCTTGTCGAGACGCGCCGTCAGGTACTCCGGGGTCTCCAGGGCCTCCAGGCCGTTGAAGTAGCTCATTTCGTTGAAGCAGCCGTTGATGCCCCCCTCGGCGGATGCGCCGTTGTCGCCGCAGATGTAGTAGATGAGCGTGTCGTCGAGGATGCCGAGCGTCTCCAGCAGGTCGACGATCTTGCCGACGTGCTCATCGGTGTAGCTGAGGTAGCCGGCGTAGACTTCCATCTCGCGGGCGAGGACCGGTTTGAACGCCGCCGGCATTTCGTCCCAGGTGGGGATCTCCTTGTTCCACGCGGTGAGTTCCGCGTCGGCCGGGATGACGCCGAGCTGTTTCTGGCGGGCGAACGTCTCCTCGCGCATCTTCGTGTAGCCCTGGTCGAACTTCCCCTTGTACTTGTCGGCCCATTCCTTGGGGACGTGGTGCGGCGCATGGGTCGCGCCGGGGGCGAAGTAGACGAAGAACGGTTTGTCGGGGGCGAGCGCTTTCTGCTGGGCGATCCATTTCATCGCCTTGGTCGTCATGTCGTCGACGAGGTGGTAGCCCTCTTCAGGGGTTTTGGCGATCTCGACCGGCGTCGTCCCTTCGAAGAGGGTCGGATACCACTGGTTGGCCTCGCCGCCAATGAAGCCGTAGAAGTATTCAAAGCCGCCGCCGCGCGCGGGCCAGGCGTCGAACGGTCCGGCCGGGCTGGTCTGCCAGACGGGGACTTCGTGGCACTTGCCGAACTGGGCGGTGGAGTAGCCGTTGAGCGTGAGCGTGAGGGCCAGCGGGGCCATCGAGTTGGGCCGGACGGAACTGTAGCCCGGCGCGCCGGTGGCCGTTTCGGTGATGCTGCCCATGCCGGCGGAGTGATGATTGCGGCCGGTGAGCAGGGCCTGCCGCGTGGGGGAGCAGAGGGCGGTGGTGTGGAAGCGGGTGAAGCGCAGTCCACCCTGAGCCAGTTTCTCCAGCGTCGGCGTCTGGCAGGGACCGCCGAAGGCGCTGGACGAACCGAAGCCGGCGTCGTCGATCAG
>CAZWGW010000127.1:0-10348 GCA_964633565.1 uncultured Planctomycetaceae bacterium | reverse complement strand
CAGTGCCCAACTCGACTTCGACATGGGCGACGGCAATGACTTGCTGGTGCTCGATGGCGGTGGTGCCGGCAGCGTTCTTCGTGGTGGGCGTGGTGACGATGAAATCATCAGCACGTTGGGCGCACCTTTGGGGGGCCGCAACTGCTCGATGGGGGGAAACTTCGTGTCGGGGCTTTTCGCGTCGTAAGTGACGAGGTCCTGCCGGACGGTGTTCGGCAGGGGGAGGTGGGAACGGTGCTTGCGGTCGATCTCGTCGACGGCGGTGGATCTGGGTTGCGGTTGCTGGGCCAGCGTGGCGCCGGCCGCGAGGAACAACACCGCTGCAGCAGCAAACACGCGACGTCCGTCCGCGCGCACAGATCCCCGCGATGGCATGGTCATGGTGTTGTCTTTCTGTGATGTGAGGAGTCGTGAATCCGAGATGACAAGAACCACGCGCACGCGGTTCTGTGACGGGGCTCCGCGAATGGGGCGCTCGCACGAGCGGACTACATCCCGCTGTTCGAGCACCGGCAGCGCGACGGTGATTCTACGCGCGCTCACTGGTAATTCCACCGTCGGCAATATGAATTCGCTGCTAAACCCATCGCCGCGCGCTGATGACATGCTCACGCGCGTCACGGTGTGCGAATTGGCGCGCTTTCAAGTCAGTCCGCGTGCCGATTCAGCCATCCGTTTCAGGTCAAAGCGCGACTGCAAATCCGATTTGCCCGGCAACCGGCGCCACGTTGTCATCCAGCCCCGCATTGCACGAGCCGAAGAGATTGAGCCGGTCGGAGACGTTCCACGACGCTCCGACGCCGACGACCGACCCGGCCCCCTGCTGGAGAAAGACCGCCCCGTTGTAGTAGCCCGTGACAAACAGTTCGAAATCGTCGGTCAGGTTGTGCTCGATCGCCCACTGGAACGAGAACTCGTTGGCGTGCAGATCATTTCCGTGGACACCTGTGATGGCGGCGAAGACACCCGAATACCCGAACGTCCACTCCAGATTCGTCCGCTCCGTGAGCGGCAGGTCGAAGTTCAGCGCGATCGACTTCTGCGTCCCCTGGCGGAAGTCCGGCGAGCCGAACTCGGTCTGAATGTAGACTTCCAGCGACGAAGCCGGAATCAACCGTTCGCGTTGGTCGTCCCAGAGATGGACTTTCAGATCGAACGCGAGCGGGCTGAACCCCGTGACCGACTCACCGCTGAGCGCGCTCGTCAGTCCATTGGCGAACAGCCGGAACTCGACATTGTCCGTGACCCCATAGCGAAACAGAAACGGCCAGGCGTAGGCTGCGGGATTGTGATCCCCCTGCGCAACCAGTGTCAGCGGCGCCATTTCGAGGTAGCTGCGCCCGTGCGGCAGCGTGGCGGCACTGTTCGGGAAGTCACCCATGTCCGGCCCAGGCGCGGCGATGTCCGGCCAGCCGGCATCGGTCGATGGAGCCAACAGGTTCAAACTCTGGTCCGTGGTTGTCACCGGTTCCGCGCCGGAAATACGCCTCGCCGTCAAACCCAGCATGGCGCCGATGCAAAGAACAACCGCCACCGGAGTCGTCGTGATCCGGCGACTGCGGCCGCATTCAGTCCTGGCGAGGCGCAACATTGCAGATCGTGCTGTCAGTCGGCTCGGGTCATCCTGTGGGAACGCTCCATCGCGCGTGTGGACTCGACAATCCGGCCATTCTTCGCCCGGTTCAGACACGGAGTCTGGCTGATGACCAGAATCAGCGCAGACTTTCGCTTGACCCTACAATCGGCACATTCGGCAAAGTCCGTTGAGATGATCCAGCGCCGGGCGGCGGCCTGCGACGAAGCCCGGTGCGTTGTGCCGATGGGCGCACTTCGCACGGGAGCGACCAGCGGTTTCTGCCGGTCGCAACCACAATGTTCCCGTTGGGCAATTCAGGTTGTCCAGTGGATTGTTTCTGCAACTGCGGAACAAGCTGGTCTCAACGGTAATCGTGAGCCAGCTCTGCCGTTGCGTCCGAGATTACCGGTACGTTCAGACTGATCCGAAGACTGACAACATCGGGATGACAGCGACATCTCCGAGGATCGGTCAATACACAGGAGGGACAGCGTGGTCCGATTGGAGCGGGAGTTGAGCGGCCTGGTGGCGGGCGTCGCAGTTTTCGTCGCCAGCGCGGTTGCGTCTGCACAAGCGCCCGAGACCGGGTCGGGCCAGACCGCCGGCCGCGTGTCCGCCGTCTTCGGCCCATCGGCGCCGCTGGTCAGTGTGAGTTGGGACGACGACGCGGCCGGACAGGACCCAAGCCCCCGCTTGCAGACGGTGAGTTTCGACTGTGCCGAGGACCAGTGCGTGTCCGGCAGCGGAATGTGCGCCCCGTCGTGTGGCGATGACCAGACCTGGGTTGTGGTCGCACCCTATCTCTGGGCGCCGGCCATGAAGGGGACGGTTGGGGCGGGCGGCAACCTGGCGAACGTTGACCTCACCCTCTCCGATCTGTTTGACCTGATCGAGGATGACCTCAACGGGGCCGTGATGGGGCACGTGGAAGTCGGCAAAGGGCCCCGCGGACTGATCTTCGACACGCTGATCATGCAGGTCTCCCCCACGGAACCGGGTCCGCTCGGCGGGACGGTGTCGATCGAATCAAACCTCACAATCTTCGAAGTGCTGGGCATGTACCGCGTGCTCGACATGAACACCGGCCGTCAAACCCTTTCACGCGTTAAATTCGACTTGCTGGGGGGCGCACGCTACTACCAGGTGCAGGGGGGTGTGACGATCATTCCGGTCCAGGGGCCGACGATCGTGGCCGAACAGTCGGAGAACTGGGTCGACCTCGTCGTCGGCGCACGCGGCGCCGTGACCATTGTCGACGGGTTGGATGCCTTCCTCCGGGCCGACTTCGCGGGGTTCGGCATCGGAACGTCGTCGAAGCTGGCCTGGCACCTGGTGGCGGGCGTTGAGTACGCGTGCGGCTTCTGCCCCGGCTCGTCGCTGCTGCTGGGCTATAAGCTGCTCGACATCGACGAATCGAAGTACTCCGGCGCGCAGCAGTTCGTGTTCGACGTCAAGCTGCAGGGGCCGTTCCTCGCGCTGGCGTTCCGGTTCTGAGTTGACAATGCACTGCCATCCCTCGTTCCGAACGGAAGTTTGCGGGCGGTATGTGAAGAGGGCGCTCACGGAGTCGTCCTTTCAGGGTTTGAGATTCCGGAATTCAACCTTGCGGCACGAAGTGGGGGACGTCACGGCGCGCGTGCACGCGAACTCGTGGATCGGGAGCCAAGCCTGGCGTACTCACGCGGGACCGCAGAAGATTTTCAAGCAGAGGTGTGGCCGCTGGCCGGGATTCTAGCGCCGACGATTCGGCCGGACAAGCAACCGCAGTGCGGCGTCGTGTCGTCGTAAACTGCCGATCGCCGATCGTGACCGCGTTCGAAGCAGGTTCGGAGCGGAATTGATCAAGCCGTCCCCGGCTCGTCGTGCTCCAGCCGCTTCCCCATGCTCACGAGGTCTTCGACGACGTAGCCCAGCCTGCGATAGAACTCGACGACTCCCGTGTTCTCGGCCCGAACCTGGAGGTTGATCTTGGGGCAACCGAGCGCGCGCAGTCGCCGCTCCGCTTCGTCCATCATCGCGCGGCCCAGCCCCTGGTGCTGCACCGCGGGGTCAACGGCGAGATAATTGATCCAGCCGCGGTGCCCTTCGTAACCGATCATGACGCTGGCGACAATGCGGCCGTCGATTGTCCCAACAAGAAGCAGATCCGGCTGTAGCGCGCGCTTGCGCAGGATGTCCTTGTGGGGATCGTTCCAGGGGCGCGTCAGGCCGCAGCGCTGCCAGAGCGCGATGACGTCGGCTTCATCAGCGGGGTCGAACGAGCGGATGTCCATCGCGAGCAGGGCGCCAATGAAGAATCGCGGTCTCGCTTGAGTGTCGCGGACGCTGCAAGCGTCCGGGACACTGGACGGCGGCGTGCGTCACCGCGACTTCTTGGCGACCGTGCTGACATAGCCGCGCGCCAGAGCCGCCAGGTCGGTGTTATACACGGTGCGGACCGCGGAAACGACATCCTGCCCCCCCTGCAGCCCGCGCACGAACTGGGCGTATTTGGCGCCGCCCCCCGCACTGAGCATGTAGTTGACCAGCGAATAGCCGACCGGGCCGATCGTCCCCGGCGAGAATGTGCCGTTGGCGAACACGTCCTGCGGCTGGTTGAGTGTCACCACCTGCTGCGCGGCCACGCCGTCGAGCGTCCGCAGATAGGGATCGGCCGGCATCGCCTGCGCGGCGAGCGCCAGTCCAGTGCCGCGGAGCACCCAGTCGGGCAACTGGCCGCCGCCACGCTTGAAGTACGCACCTGTCAGATGGTCGATCAGGTTGACCCGCAGCGCCGGGCTTTCGGCGCCGCCGTTGTCTCCCACATCCTGCAGGGCGATGTAGGCGTCTTCATAGCTGGCGGTGACGACGGAATGCCCCGTCATCTCCTTGGGCGCTTCGCGGCCGTTGACGACGAGGTTAAATTCGTCGTAGCTGAATCGGTCCTTGAGGACGAAGATCGCGAGGCGTCCTTTCCACGTCTGTCCCGCGCCGCTGCTGAACGACTTACGCAGGTTTGCCACGTGCGCCTGAGCCCATTCGTCGACCTGCCGCAGCCGCTCTGCGCCGACATTGCCGATCAGGTAGAACTCATCGCTCTGAAGTGTGCTGGATGCTTCGTTGGGAAGCGCCCGTTTCATCTGGCCGTCGGTGCGGTCGATGCGGAACTTGTTCATCTCATCGACCGACATGCTGGCGAAGCGGTCGGCCTCGACCTCGGCGTCGCTCCGCACGAACTGCCGCAAGGGCGTGCGCGGGTCGTCGCCGTCGTAGACGTTCCCCTCTTCGAACCATTTCTTCAGGTCATCGTAGTTCTTGCGGGTGATGCGGGCCTGCCCCTGCGGCATGCGGGGGTTCTCCAGGCCGCCGACGAGGCGGAACAGGCGACTCCCCTCCAGGTTCCCCGGCAGCACGACGCGGCCGCTGTCGCCCCCCTTCATCATGTCGTAGAAGGTTTCCAGGCAGAGTCCGCCGCTCCTGCGGGCGCGGCTGTGGCAGCCGCCACAGAGGTTCGCCATGAATGGGGCGATGTCCTTCGTGAACGACACGGTCTCATTGCCGGTTGGTTTCGGAATGATAATCGTCGGGTCGTCCGCGAGGTCTGCGGCTTCAATCAGGTTGGCCAACGTGTCGTTCTCGGCTTTGCCGTCGAAGCGGGCGCCCTGATTGATCCAGTCGGTGATGGTCTTGATTTCGTCGGCCGTGAGCGAGTCGGCGTCCTTGGGCATGCGCTGCGCTGCGTCCGGCGCTCGCAGGCGGGCCATGATCCGACTGGCATTGGCGTTCCCCGCGACAGCCAAAGGTCCCGATTGCCCACCCCGCTTCCAGCCGGCGAACATCTCCAGGCATAGATTGGCGCGAGGGTTGTTCTGCCCGTGACACCCAATGCATTTGTCGTTGATGATCGGGGCGACGTCCTTTGAGAAACTCACTGCGCCGGCGGCCTGGGCTCCCGGGACGCGGGCCCGCGCCTTGGCGAGCGCATCGCGGTGCCGCTGAATGAGCACCGCCAAGCCCTGCATGCTGCGATCGGTCGGCTGAACCATGGCGGCCTCGGCGATCGAGTTGACCTTCTGCTCGGCGTCGCTGAGCAATTTGTCGACGTCGTCGAATTTCTTCTCGCGGAGGAGCGATGTGACCTTCCCCAGGTCGCGTTTCAGATCGGTCAATTCCTTGCGGTGCTCGGCGGTGACTTCGGCAGACAGCGGACGGACGAGGCCGACAAGAACGGCAAAGGCGAGAATCGCGAGCAGGGGCAGCGAGTGGCGTGACATCGTGCGGTCCTGTTGGCTGAACGCGAGTTTGTGACGCAACGTATTGTGCAACAGCAGGTTAGACAATGCTCACTGCTTTCGGCAAGGCGGGAACGTAGGGCTGGGCCGAAGTGATCAACCTGCTCAGAATGTACCTCGTGGGACGCGGGACTGTTCGAGGGAATCCAAGTGTAATTCGGGGTTGGGGTTGCGGAAAGAGATCGGGGAATCGCCCGGCACCTGGCGTGGATCAAACTCCTGAGACCCAATCCACCCGATGCGCCTCAGTCAGGTCGTGCATGTCGAGCCGCGACAGGAGTCGCTCAATCCCTGCGGTCGGGACCTGATTGGCCGCGCATCGCACGCGTCGCTCAACAAGTCGCTCACGGCATGGCCGTCCGAAAGATATCGACGCCAGCGCACAGCTTGTTGGGAACGATCGGCCGGGTGAGCCAATGCCCTTCGGCGTGCCGCACGCGGGTGAGAAAGTCTGCCCGGACAAATTTATGTCGCCCGCACACCATGCCGTCCTCTTCGGTTTTGATGTACAGCCCCTCCATCAGGCTGGTGGTGTCGGTGTCCGACACGACCCGGTCCGGATCGAGTCCCAGTTGCAGGGCATGGTTGCGGAGATGCTCGATGTGGTGTTCGGCAATAAAGTGGGACTTGCCCACGAGCGCCGTCAGATCCTGCAGCCTGCGAAAGGGACCCTCCCCGAGCACCACCGCCGATGTGATGGGCAGTCCGGCAAGCAGGTTGCGGCGCCGCGGGGTGTCCAGAAATTCGCCCGTCTGATCATCCAGGACGTCGAATTCCAGAAAATAGTGCGGCAGGCTGTCATAAAAGATCGTGTGCTTGGCGTAGAGCCATTCACCGTACATGACGTAGCGGGCGCCCAATCGGTCCCGGAGCGGAACCGTCAGCGTCGCCGCCCATTGTTTGAACATCGCAAAATGTCGCTCCCGCGGCCCACCCGTCAGAAAATGCCCGCGGCTCTGCAGCAGCAGTTCGCCGCTGCCTGAAAAACTGACGGCGCAGTTCGCGCCGTCCATCTTTTCCTCCACCACCAGATGCCGGCCCGCGATGTCCGAGAACGGGACGGCCTCCAGGTCTTCATCGCCCGGCTGCATCCGCGAACCTTCGAGATGCAGCGTACGCGGATACTTATGGATCGGCTCGGTCATTTCGGTCCCACGTGCGCGAGGGCAACCAGATGTCGTGGAACCTCGTCCAAGTGGACGCGCTCCACGCCGACCGCAGAGAACATCTCCCGGAGTGCATGGCGATTAAACAGATGGATATGTTCCGGGTTGTTATCTTCCCGCGACGGAACGGAAAGCACAACCGAGCGGGACGCCACGCGGACGGCCTCGGCGAGCGCGGCCGAAGGAACCGGCCTATGCTCCGAAACTTCCAGAAACGTGACAACATCAATTGAATGGTCGTCGAAATCGAGATCCCCGGCGTCCGTTGCGTGCACGGTGAGCTGCGTCACACCTCCCGCGGCCGCAATTCGGCGACATACGCGTTCATCGCCTGCGCGCCGTACAGCACGGCATCATCCCGTCCGCGCAGAAATTCCAGCACCGCGTCGTGGATTGTCGCCAGCGGCAGTGGTTCGCGCGTGGCGAACTCCTGAAATGTCAGGGAGCCGTCGCCAAACATGGGAAGGGCCTTTTGCCCACATCGTCGCGTTCGGAGCGACGCGCGTCACGGTGCAAACGGGCCGTCAGTAATCATGACCGGTCGACGCGTGAGTGTTCACTGCGGCCCCATTTCCATTCACGGCCGCCTCGATCCGAACGCACTTCCGCGGCACTTGCTTTCACCCGTGACTTGTTCCAGAATCTGCGGATTCGGCGGGAACATTCAACGGCCCCCGGGGCCGTGTCACCAACATTGCAACGAGCCGGCCAGAGGATTCATGTCGATCCAGCGTGCGGAACAACTCAGACGGGAGTTGACGGACAAGTTCGTCGTCGTGGCTGAAGGAGTTCCGGAGCTGCGACGGTTCTCCGGCCTGACGGGGCGCGTCAAGACGGTCAATATGAGCGGCCGGGCGCTGGTGCAGTTCGACGGGCCGGCCGACATCGGGTGGTACGACATCGACCCGTCGTACCTGGTCGTCGTCGACACACCGATGAAGAAGGCCGCCAAGGAGGGGCACGACAAGCTGGCCAAAGCCGCACCCGCAAAACCGGCGACCGAAGACAAACCCGTGACCACTGCAAAGCCTGCCGGCAAGAGTCCGCTCGATATGGCTCGCGCCCAGGGGGCGGCCAAAGCGGGGGCCGCGGCTCCCGCGGCGAAGGCGGCGGCACCTGCGGCCGCGCCGGCCGCCGAGGGGAAGAAACTCTCGCCGCTGGAACTCGCCCGCCAACAGGGGGCGGCCAAGGCAGCCGGCACAGCGGCAACGCCTGCCGCGAAACCGGCGGCCGCACCAGCTCCTGCAGCCGACGGTGGCAGGCAGCTGTCGCCACTGGAACTCGCACGGATGCAGGGGGCCGCGAAATCACAGGCAGCGGCTGTCCCACCGTCTGCAAAGCCGGCAGCGCCGATACCGACGTCCGCACCCGAGGGGAAGAAGCTCTCGCCGCTGGAACAGGCCCGGATGCAAGGGGCCGCCCGGCGGGATGGCGGCGCGTCCCCCTCGCCTGCCCCCCCCACACCGCCACCAGCCGCATCTCCTGCCGCAGCGAAGCCCGCCCCTCCAACGCCGAAACCTGCTGCGGCAGTTTCGAAACCCGCGGCGGCAGCGACCGCGGTCGCAGCTCCGCCAAAGCCCGTCGTCGACGCCTCCAAACTGTCGACGGCGGAGATTATCGCGCTCTGCCGGCAGCAGGGCGCCGCCCCGCGCTGACGGGCTCGTGGTGACCGCATGAATGCGGTCACCGGCGGGGACGGTGGCCGGAACGCGCCTCAAGTCCCGATCAATCGGGGGACTGGGAGCGCGTTATTCGCCGAGCAGCCCTTTGTTGAGCCGCTCCAGCGCCTCGCTTTCGATCTGCCGCACGCGCTCGCGCGTCAAGCCGAGGATTTCGCCGATCTCCTTCAGCGTCCGCGGCTCGCCGTCATCGAGCCCGTAGCGCATTTTGAGCACGGTCGCCTCGCGCGGGTCCATGTGCTCGAGCAGGCCGAAGACGTGCTTGAGGTTGTCGTTGTCGAGCAGTTCGTCTTCGGGCCCCTTGTTTCGCTCGTCGGGGACCATGTCGCCGATCGACCAGTGGCTGTCGGAGGTGTCGGTCGGCGGCGTGGAGTTGTAGAGCTGAATCGCCTTCTTGACGATCTTCAGCTTCTTGGCAGGCAACTCCAGGTCGCGGGCGACTTCTTCGGGGGTCGGCGTGCGGCCGAGTGCGTCCTGCAGTTTGGCCGTCGCCCGCCGCCATTTCGACAGCAACTCTACCATGTAGGCCGGGATGCGGATCGTCTTGGCCGAGTTGATCAGCGCCCGCTTGATCGACTGCTTGATCCAGTAGCTGGCGTACGTGCTGAACCGCGTGTTCATCGCGGGGTCGAACCCCTCGACGGCGCGAAGCAGTCCCAGGTTGCCTTCTTCGATCAGGTCCTGGAGCGGCAAACCCTTGCCGACGTATCCGCGGGCGATGTTGACGACCAGTCGCAAGTTGGCGCGGACCATGCGGTCGCGTGCCGACTGGTCTCCGTCTGAAATTCGATAGGACAGTTGCTTTTCTTCGTCAGCGGTCAGCAGGGCTGTTTCATTGATTTCTCGCAGGTAGGTTTCGAGGGGGCTTTGAACGGCGGCTGAAATCCGACGACTCTTGGTTTTTTGCATGGAGGATCTGAGAAGGTCCGTGGTCCCAATTCGAGAGCGGGTTGAACAACGGAGTCATTCCGTGGACCCGCGGGCCTCGTCGCGTCCATGAGCGTACAGACAGAGTATCGGCGAGGGCGGCAAACGCGCTCCACCTCAGCAAGCTGGGAAAGTCAGGGAAAGTTCCGGGACTGTACGGTTGGCGCAATCCTGACGGAGTCTCGCGTTGCGCCCGATGGGAAGGCGGCCCTGAGGCAATTCAGCGTGTTTTGTCGGCAAGACTCGACAAAATGCCGCAGTGCGCGATGCGGAATTGCAACATCCAGCGGCGAGACAGATTGCGGCGAGCGCAGGACACGCGGCTTATCGCAGATCCTCTCCGCAATTCCGGCATTTGCGCCGGCCGGCTGGCGTCGCCAGGCCGCAATGCCAGCAAGTCAGGTCCGCTTTCGGTTCATTCAGGCGAGACATTGCATCCACGCCGACCGCGCCGGAGATCACGAACACGAGGAGCGCGACCAAGCCCAGCACAATGAACAGAATCAGCGCGGCAACCCCCCACGCGGCGGCCGACAACATGACGTCAATCTCCGCGGACGACGTGACCCGCACCTGTGCGGACTATCTGGCCCCGCCTTTCGGCCGGCAATGTGACAACGCCAGGAGCGTGTAAGACGAGACCAGATTGGGATCCCCTTCGTACCAGCGGTCGGCCGAATTGACCCAACTGCCGTTCGTCTACGCCGTCTGGGCCATCCAGCACAACTT
>CAZWGW010000126.1:0-13191 GCA_964633565.1 uncultured Planctomycetaceae bacterium | reverse complement strand
GACTTCGTGATCGACGTCGTAGGCACGGACGATATTCGGATGGTCGAGCGCCGCCACCGCCTGCGCCTCGCGGTGAAACCGGCCCAGATACGATGCGTCATGCACGCGCCGCGTCGGCAGCACCTTGATCGCACACCGGCGGCGCATCAGCACGTGTTCGGCCAGATACACCGAGCTCATTCCCCCCTTGCCGAGCAGCGCCAGCAGCTTGTACTTTCCGAGGAAGAACCCTTTATGTTTCCCCTGCAGCAGTTTTTCCGCCTGCCAGCCGGTCAGCGCTTTCTGCCGGACGAGGAACTCGGCAAAGCGTTTGGAGCTGCCCGTGTCGTTCCCCTCGCGCTGGAACGCCTCAATCAGCGACGTCAACTGGTCCTTCGTGACCAGGTTGCTGCGCTTGGCGACTGCCAGAAAGGAGTCGAGGGCAATCTTGACAGGCATGAGAACGGAGCCGGTGATGGGTGCGAGGGGCGTACTCCCTTGCTGGGCCGGCGACTCTCCCGCCGGCCGGTTGCCTCCGGCGGCGGAGTGGCGGGCGGCCCCCCTCGCGTTCACGTAACATAGCATGCGCCCGAGGGGCGTTCCACCCGCCGCGCCGGCCCCGCAGGCATTCCCGTTCAGGCTGGCGCGGACGGAACCGTTGAAACAATCGTAGGACGCCGCGCACGACGCAGACGAGAAGGCGATGACCCACCCCGGAAGCACAGATCATGGAGACGCCGACTTTGAGACGCGCCAGTCCCGCAACAGCGGCCTGGCCGGCACGGTGTTCCTGCTCCTGGGAACGACCGGATTGCTCTGCGCCGCCCTCGTCCGTTTCGATGCGCTGCCGGCGGGCCTGCTGCGGTGGTGGCTGCGCTCGGAGTCACTGTTGCTGTTGCTCTCGCTGGTCTCGTTCCTGGTGGGGGGCCGGCTGCTCTGGCAGAGCGGGCACGCCCCGGCTGGCTGGTCTCCACGTCGTGCCGGCGTGCGGTTCCATTCCCTCGTGCTCTATACGCGCGCGGGCTGCCACCTGTGCGAGGACGCGGCAGGCATTCTCGCGCGGTACCGCGAATATCTCCCCCCCCCGACCGAAGTGGACATCGACGCGGACCCGCGGCTCGTGGAGCGGTTCGGGACCTGCGTGCCGGTGGTGGAATGCGATGGCGAGGTGCGATTCCGCGGCCGCGTGAGCGAGCCGCTGCTGCGGCGGCTGATTGAGGGGACGCCCCCCGCGGACGAATGACGATCGGCCCATCAGAAATCGACGGAAATTCTGCATTCCGGCAGGGACTGCTGGAGTCGCTGTACACCGGCGCTCGTGACCGCCGATGGCGGTTCAGCAGCGCGGGCCGTGTATGGCTCGATCGACAGAGGCTCCGGCCGCAACGGCGGCTCGTGCCGGTTCGAGTTGAGGAGCTGCACCAGCTCATCGATCTCCTGCCGGGTGAAGTCCCCCTGGATGATGCCGCTGCCTGCAATCATGTCGTTGATCGAAGGCGCCGAGTGGATCTCGCCGTCGATCAGGATCGCCAGTCGTGACTTGAACCCGCTCGCTTCCAGGGGCATGTGTGCGGCGGTCAGAAACTGCATCCGCGCTGCTCCCTCGCTGTCGAGTCGAAAGCCGATGCACGCCCTGCGCGATTCATCGAGGTCCACTGTCGCGCGCAGGAAATGATCGGACGTGATCCGCCGTGCGTGTCCTTTCTCGTACACGATCAGAAACTCGTCGTGCGAACCATTTCCGGATTTGCGCGTCCTGGACGCGACGTGGTACTCCCGGCCGATCGGCTTGGGTGTTCCATCGGCCGACGCGCCGACGCGCCGCCACGCCCCGACGAGCTTTCCGTCCTGATAGACCTCATCCTCGGCGTCTTGAGCGGCGGCGATCAGGGCGGCATGTTCAATTTCGTTCGCCAGCAGTGCGAATTCGAGACGTCCCTGTTTGCGGGCTGCCGCGACGGCCGCCTCCACGTCCACCGGGGCGTCACCGCCCAGCCGCAACTCCAGTTCGTGGTCCTCCGTCATGCGAACGCAACCGGGCAGCGCCGTCGCCTTCCAGACCCGGCTGCCAACGCCCCCGGTGAGATGCCCCCGGTCGTATGCCCCAAGTCCATCCGGGTCGGCCACGTCCAGTGCGAAGACGATGCGCGTGCCAGCCGGCGGCAGCGGCGCCACCAGGTGCAGTTCCTTGAGGCCGGTGAGCGCGGCCAGTTTCTGCAGTCCGTCGTCCGTGACGTTGGTCACGTTGAGCGTCAACGATTCCAGTTTGGGCAGCTCGGCCAGCGACGACACCTGCGAATCGCCGACCGGGACCTGCGACAGGTCGGCCGATGTGACGTAGCCCGAACTGTTCCGGGTGAGCTGTGCGCCGAGCAACTCCAGGTCGTACGTGGCCGCCTGCTGGCCGGACGGCGGACCGCACCCGCAGAGCATGATCAGCAGCAGCACGACGCACGTCGTGGAGATCGACTGCCGTATGTTGGAAAAGCGGCCACGGGATCTGTCGGCGGCGGCGTGCATTGGAATAAGTCCCCCCTACGCCAGCGTGTCTGTGCTCCGGTGTGCGTATCGGTCCACGAGCCGGTCGATCACGACATCGTTCGCCGGCGGAAACCTCAGTGTCGGCAGATCGGTCGCAGGAACCCAGCGGAACCCGGCATGCGTCGGCACAGCGTCGCTCCCCGCCGCCGGTGCGCAGAGAAAAAAGTGCAATTCGACGGTGCCGTGGGGGTACTCGTACTCGCGACTGAGCAGCGGCTGGGTCACGTCGACCCGCAGGCCGGTCTCTTCGTGGCACTCGCGAATCGCGCACTCGGCCGGCGATTCGCCGGCGTGACACTTGCCGCCGGGGAACTCGGCGTAACCGGGGAGCGGCCCGTCCTTACCGCGGAGGCCGACGAGGAACCGGCCGTCGTGCTCGACGACGGCGATGCCGATCCGGGCCAGTGCGGAGGGCGCGTCGCTCATGCCCGTAGCGTACGCGGCGCGCGTGCGCGAGTAAAGAACGTTCGTAGGACGGACTCGTCCGTCCGCTGTGCACGTACGCCGTCGAGTCTGCAAACGGACGGACTACCAGTCCGTCGTACGCGCATGCGCGCCAGCTGCGTGCGGTACGGTCACTCACCCGTGCTCGCCACGGCATCCAGCGGCGGGCCGCCCATGACGTGGTAGCCGCAGTCGACGTGCAGCGTCTCGCCGGTGATGCCGCCCGACAGGTCGCTGAGCAGAAACATCCCCGACTTGCCAACTTCCTCCTCGGTGATGTTGCGGCGGAGGGGAGAGAACGTCTCGTAGAGCGTGAGCATCTTCTTGAAGTCGCCAACGCCGCTGGCGCTGATCGTCCGCACGGGTCCCGCGCTCAGCGCGTTGACGCGGATGCCGTCCCTGCCCAGTTCGCTGGCGAGGTATTCGGTCGCGCTTTCCAGGGCCGCCTTGCACAGGCCCATCAGGTTGTAGCCGGGGATGACCTTCTCGCCGCCGAGATACGTCATGCACAGCATGCTGCCGCCCGGGTTCATGATCTCCCTTGCGCGGCCGGCCAGTGCGATCAGGCTGTAGGCGCTGATGTCCATCGCCAGCGTGAAGCCCGCACGGCTGACGTTGTACACCGGCCCGGTCAGGTCCTGCGGCGGGGCAAAGGCGATGCTGTGCAGCAGGAAGTCGATCTTGCCGAACGACTCGCGGATCGTGCCGAAGACCGAGTCGAGGTTGGCGTCATTCTGCACGTCGCAGGGGACGACGAACTTCGCGCCGAGCGGCTCGACGAGTTTGCGGACCTTGTTTTCGTTCTTCGGCCGCTCGGGGTCGCGGTCCGGGAGGTGGGTGTAGCCCATCTCACCCCCCTGGGCGTGGATTTCCTTCGTGATGTGCCAGGCGATCGACCGATCGTTGGCAATACCGAAGATGACGCCTTTCTTGCCGGTGAAGAGGGGCATGGGGCGGTGGCCTGGTTAATTTGTTGGATTGCCTGGTGAGTCGGACGAGGGCTTTGGAGTGCGGTGACTTGTCACCGCTTTGACTTTGGTTTTTGAATGCTCCCGCCGTCGCCGAACTTTGAAGTGATTCCATACAACAGCAGAAATCAGAAAGCGGCGACCAGTCGCCGCACTCCGAAAATCAGGTTGCGCGGCCGAGATACTCGCCGGTCTCCGCGTCGATCTTGATCTTTTCGCCGGTAGTGATGAAAGACGGCACGCGGACTTCGCCGCCCGTTTCCACCGTGGCGGGCTTGGTCACGTTGGTCGCCGTGTTGCCGCGTGCCGCCGGCTCTGTGAATGTGATCTCCAGCACGACATGCTGCGGGGGCTTGATCGCGATCAGCTTGTCGTTCCAGAACATCAGCCCGACAGGCGTGCCGTCCTTGATGAACCTCATCTGATCGCCGCAGACCTCGGCCGAGAGGGAGACCTGCTCGAACGAATCGTTGTCCATAAACACGTAGCCCGAGCCGTCGAAGTAGGAATACATGCCGTCGGTCGTGCGCATGTCGGCCTGTTCGAGGCTGTCGCCGCTGCGGTAGGTGATGTCGAGCAGCGTGCCGGTCAGCAGGTTGCGGAGCTTGGTCTTGTAGAGGGCCTGCCCCTTTCCGGGCTTCACGAAATCGCAGTGGACCATTTCGTACGGCTGACCCTCGATGACGACCTTGATCCCTTTCCGGAAGTCTCCGGCGTTGATCTGCGGCATTGGTGTTTTCTCGTATCAATCGCTACTGTGAGGTGCGGCACGCGAGGCCGCGAAACCCGTCGGGAGCCGCCACGGGCGGACCACACCGGCCGCAACACATCGGGCGGAACGAGTGCGCACACCCGACGTGCCGACGTTCTGGCGAGAAATCTCTCGCGGAGAATAGCAGATGACCGAAGGCGGGGAAACAATCGGACTTACGCACAGTGTGGTTGCGGCTGTCTACGGTCGAAACGGCGACCTAAACCAATTCGCTGTTGATGGTTGCGAATCAGATCTCACTTCTTTTGAGGTTCGCGGTGAAGCAGGCCCCTGGCATGCGGCGCTGGCCCGCGCGGTCCGTGATCCCGACGTGCTGATCGACCGTCTGGAGTTGCCCGAAGAATACCGCGAACCGGCGCGGCGCGCGGCGGAGCGGTTTCCCGTGATGGCCCCGGAAAGCTATCTCCGGCGGATGCGGAAGGGCGACGCGCAGGACCCGCTGCTGCGACAGGTCCTCCCGCTCGGTGAAGAATTGAATGACGCCCCGGGCTTTGTCGCCGATCCGGTCGGCGACCATCACGCGCGCCGCGCCCCCGGACTGCTGCACAAGTACGCCGGCCGTGCGCTGCTCATCGCGACGGGCTCCTGTGCCGTGCATTGCCGCTACTGCTTTCGGCGCGAGTATCCCTATGGGGATGAACCGCGGCGGCTCGCTGACTGGCAGCCGGCGCTGGACGCCATCGCGCAGGACGAATCACTGCACGAGATCATACTCAGCGGCGGCGACCCGCTGATGCTGACCGATGCGCGGCTGAGCGCGATCATCGAGCGGCTGGCCGACGTGCCGCACCTGCGACGGCTGCGCATCCATTCGCGGCTGCCGATCGTCCTGCCGGAACGCATCACGGACGGCCTGATCGCTTTGCTCCGCGGCACACGGCTGACGCCGATCATGGTGGTGCATGCGAATCATCCGCGGGAGATCGCGGACGATTGCCGCGACGCGCTGGCCTGCCTCGTGCAATCCGGAGTCACGACGCTGAATCAGACGGTCCTGCTCCGGGCAGTCAATGACGATGTGGAGGTGCTGGCCGAATTGTGCGAGCGGCTGATCGATCTCGGCGTGTTGCCGTATTACCTGCACCAGCTTGATCGCGTGCGAGGGGCGGCGCACTTTGAGGTGGACGAGGACATTGGGCGCGCACTCATCGAGTCACTTCGGGAGCGGTTACCGGGATATGCAGTGCCGCTGTATGTGCGGGAGGTGGCGGGAGAGGGTTACAAGCTCCCGATTCCCGATTGAGGCGGACTGGCCATGTGGCGTAGAATCGATCAATCGGCGAAATCGATCGGGAGGTGAATCGTCATGGCCACGAGGCAGGAACTTGAGAGCTTCCACCACTTTGCGCTGCAGGAGATTGCGAATGGCGGCGCGGCTCTTTCGATGGACGAGTTGCTTCACCAGTGGAACTGCAGTCGCCCGACGGACAAGGAACTCGCAGAGAGCGTGGCTGCCGTGAAGGCGGCGTACGCCGACTACCTGGCGGGCGACACCGGTCGGCCCGCGATTGAGCTGCTGCGCGAGACTTGCGATCGGCTGGGGATTGACTTTGACAAGCTGGACGAATGAGGTTTCAAGTCCAGACAATTCGACAAGCCGAGCGCGACTACAACGGGATTGTCAATTACATCGCGCAGCGCTCGAGAAGCGGTACAGTCGCCTGGGCCGCCGCCTACAAGCATGCCCTCACGCAGTTGCAACGTGCGGCCGACACATTTCCACTGGCAGCGGAAGACGAATTCGTCGACTTCGAATTGCGCGAAGTCCTCTTCAAGACGCGGCGCGGCCTCCAGTATCGGATTCTGTTTACGATCCGCGGCAACCTCGTCGTCATCCTGCATGTCCGTGGACCGGGACAATCACCGCTTGCTCCCGACGAAGTGCGAGAATACTGAGGGCAGTTCTTCAATTTCTTGGCGGCATGGCCGTGCATTACCTCACGTGCCGGCTCATCGTGATGCGGAACTGAATGGAATCGATTGCCGAATGGCGCGGAACGCGCGAGGACGACCAATGACGATTTCATCCACAATGCCGCACCTCGTCGGCGAACTGCGCCGGCAGTTTCCGGCGCTGTCCCGGACGCTCCGGCATCAGCCGGTGGCGTATTTCGACGGCCCCGCCGGGACACAGGTCCCGCGCAGCGTGATCACGGCCGTCAGCGATTACCTGGCACAGCACAACGCCAACAGCGGCGCGCAGTTCGCCACGAGTCGTGAGACGGACGACATCCTGGACCGCGCTCGGAGTGCACTGGCGGACCTGCTGGGAACGCCGGACCCGGACGAGATCGCCTTCGGCCCGAACATGACCACGCTGACGCTGGCCCTCAGCCGGGCGCTCGGACGCACGTGGAAAACGGGGGACGAGATCATCGTCAGTCGGCTGGACCACGACGCCAACGTCACGCCGTGGGTGCTCGCCGCGCGCGATGCGGGGGCGACGGTCAGGTCCATCGACGTCCGGCCGGAGGATTGCACGCTGGATCTGGGGAGTTTCGAGGCGGCCCTGTCGGACCGGACGCGGCTGGTCGCCGTCGGCTACGCCTCCAACGCCGTGGGGACGATCAATCCGGTGGCCGACATCGTAGCTCGCGCACGTTCGGTTGGCGCGCTCACGTTCATCGACGCCGTCCATTACGCGCCACACGGGCTGATCGACGTGGCGGCGCTCGGCTGTGACTTCCTCGTCTGCTCGGCGTACAAGTTCTTCGGCCCGCACGTGGGCGTGTTATGGGGGCGGCGCGAACTGCTTGAATCGACTACGCCGTACAAACTGCGCCCGTCGCCGAATGACCTTCCCGGCCGCTGGATGACGGGAACACAGAACCATGAGTGCATTGCCGGCACACTTGCCGCTGTTGATTACGTCGCGGACATCGGCCGCTGCCTTCACGCGGATTCGGCGACGCGGCGCCAACAACTGGCCACGGCGTTCCAGGCGATCGTCGAGTATGAACGATCACTCGCGCAGCGGCTGATTGCCGGCCTCGGACTGTTCGAGTCGCTCCAGGTATGGGGGATCGCCGACACGACCCGGCTCCACGAACGGGTGCCGACGGTTTCCGTGACGCACGAGCGCCTGACGCCGCGCGAACTGTCGGCCGGGCTGGCCGAGCTGGGGCTGTTTACATGGGCTGGCAACCACTACGCCCTGCCGTTGACCGAGGCCCTGGGACTGGAGCCGGAGGGGACGCTGCGCATCGGCATCGTGCACTACAACACGGCCGAAGAGGTGGATCGCCTGCTCAACGCACTGGCGGCAATCGTGTGAGCGCGAGGGAGCCGACCGCTTGAGCGCGCCTGTCGAATCCGCCGTGGAACAGCGCACGCCGCCTCCACATTTCGGGGCAGGCGCCGTCGGCCTGTCGTTGCTCACCGCGCTCCTCTGGGGCGGGACGGCGGTCGGGAGTCGGATCGCCCTTGATACGCTGCCACCCATCGCCGTCGGCGGCGCGCGGTTTGCGCTGGCGGCACTGTTCATGATCGGGTGGTGCCGCTGGGAGCGCGCGCCGCTGACGCTGCGGGCCGGGCAGTGGGGACCGTCGTTCTGGTCGGGGCTTTTGCTGTTTCTGCAGATCGCTACGTTCAACTGGGGGCAGGCGCGGTCGACCGCTTCGCATTCCACGCTGCTCATCAACACGTACATCTTCTGGGTGGCGGCCGTCGAGCACTACGTCACACGGACGTACCGGCTCAACCTGCGGCAGATCCTTGGCCTGTTTGTCGCCGCCGCCGGGGTCGTGCTGCTTGTGGCGACGAGCGCCGCTCCATCCACCGGGACAACTTCTTCTCAAGGTCGCGACGTGGCCACGCTCACGGGGGACTTGCTGCTGCTCTTGAGCGCCCTGCTGCTGGCGATCAAGGTGATCTACACCAAGCATGCCGTGCGGACCGTACCGCCGGGGTCACTAACGCTGTGGCACGACGTGATCGGCGTGGCGATGTTCGCCGCCTGGAGCGCCGCGTTCGAACGAACCGACTGGCAGCGGGTCGATGCGGCGACCGTCTGGGCGCTGCTGTTTCTGGGCGTGGCCGTGTCGGGGTTCTGCTTCGCCGCGCAGGCGTGGCTCCTGCAAAAGCACAGTGCATCCCTCGTATCGGTGTTCAGTTTCGCGACGCCGGTGTTCGGCGTGCTGCTGGCCGTGCTGCTGCGGGGGGACGTGCTGTCCCCGTGGCTGCTGGCGGCCGGCGTCAGCGTGGCCGTGGGCATCCTGCTCGTCACGTTGCGCGGGCCTGGGGCGTGACGGCGTATTCGGGCGGGATGTGCTTTCGCACATTCTTAACACGTTCTTGGCGCGGAGTTCGCATCCGCGCGTATGCTGGCGCCGAAAGCGCATTCATTCCCACACTCGGCGAGGAACTCCCGTGCTTGTCCTGACGCGAAAAACCGGCCAGCGGATCCAGATCGGGGACCACATTCTCCTGACCGTCGTGCGTGCCCAGAACGGCCGAGTGCGGATCGGCATCGACGCCCCCCGCGGCTGTCGCGTCTTGCGGGGAGAATTGACGAACGCAGATGACGAGACCGCCCGGTCCGGTGTGACCGAAGTTTCACGGCCTGAGCCGTGCATGGCGTGAGTGTCGCTACATCCGGTGCAGGCGGCACAACCGGCCAGCGGGTGACCGGCGCCGGTCGCACGGGACGGGTTCGCACTGCCGCCCGCTCTCGCTCGATCACACAATGGAAGCGCCGCAGCCGTTTGCGCTGCGTGCTGGAGTGCAGACCATGAACGAATCAAGATTCTGGCGGATCATGGCAGCCGGCGTCGTGGCCGGCCTGTTCTACGTGGGGCACGGCCTGCACGAGTCGTCGTCGATCGACCTGCCATTGCCGTCGCTGGTGAGCGAAGCGCGCGCCGAGGGGAGCGTGGCGGCCGTCCCCTACCGGGACAATCACAGCCTGATCGTGACGACCAGCGAGGACGGGCAGACGATCTACGTGTGGAACACGTCGTTGTTCCTGTCGAGTTCCACGATCGAATACGTCGGCACGTACCGCGCGAAACCCTGACTTTCCCCGCAGCCCGGATGCATATCCGCGGACGAACCACGCACGACTCACCTGCGCCCGTCGACAACCTTCGTCAGTTGTCCTTCTTCTCGTCCGGCTTCTTTTCCTCCGGCTTCTTCTCCTCTTCCTTCTTCTCCTCCGGCTTCGGCTCTTCTTTCGGAGGTTCGGCCGGCTTCAGTTCCAGCCCGGCGATGATCGTACAGTCCGGGAGCGACTCCTTGAGTTTGGCCATCCCGTCCGGCGTCACCTGGCTCTGCCAGACGAACAGCCGCTTCAGGTTCTTCAGCCCCTTGATGTGCTCCAGTCCGGCGTCCGAGACCTTTGTCGCGTAGATGTTCAGGTAGCGAAGGTGTTCCAGCCCCTTGAGGTGCTCCATTCCTGCGTCGCCGATGCCGGTCTTCTCCAGGTGCAGCGTCTCCAGTGTCGTCAGGCCGGCGATCTGGGCCAGCCCGGCGTCGGTGATCTTCGTGCCGGCAAGCTGCAGTTCGACGACCGGTTTGAGTTTGCCGACCGACGCCAGCACCTCGTCGGTGACGTCCTTGTCGGCCAGGTGCAGTGACACGCTGAGCCGCGGGTCGTTTTGCGCGATGGGCATCACATTGCCGCCGACGTTCTGCACCGCCTTGACCGCCTCGGGATCTGGGGGCGCGGGTTTTTCTTCCTGGGCGAACAGCGGGGCATGAGCGAGCATCAATAGCGACATGACGAGCGTCTTGTTCATGGCCGACACCTCCTCGGAAACGATTCTGCGAACGAACGGCCCGCCACAGCGCCGTCGATGATAGCCGAGCACGCCGGGGCAGCCAATGCTCCGAAGTTCTCGAGGGTTTTCGAGCCGTCAAACCTCGATGCAGCGGAGCACTTTGACGCCATGACCTGCCCCCACGCTCTCGACTCTGCCGTTCATTGAAGCCCCCGGCGTCCGTTGTTACCCTACCGGCAGTTTGTCGCACTCCGGTTCTGGCGGGCCATCTCAAACGAGGACGGAGACACCGCATGTTCCCCAGACTGCGGAAGCGGCCGGCACGCGGAGTCGTTGCGGTTCTGAGCGCGCGAAGCGGTTCCCCAATGCGTGCGGATGAACGTGGAGGGGCGCTTCCTTCTCATCCTGCGTCACGGAGGGCTGTCGCCTGATGACAGGACTGAAACGATGGTGGGTCAACATCGGGAGTGGAATGCGCCCGTCGACGGGACCGCGCGCGGATCGGCCGGCGGCGGCACGTTCGTCAGCCGAAATCCCCGCATGCGGGACGTGCTGGAACTGGTCGCGCAGGTCGCCGACACCGACGCAACCGTCCTGATCTGCGGAGAATGCGGCACCGGGAAGGAACTGATCGCGCAGGCGTTGCACCGGCAGAGTTCACGGTGCGGCGCGAACTTCGTGGCCGTCAACTGCGGAGCGATCCCCGAGAGTCTCTACGAGTCGGAATTGTTCGGACATGTGCGGGGTGCATTCACCGGCGCCCTGGAGCAACGGCCCGGCAAATTCGAATCCGCGGACGGCGGCACGATCTTTCTGGACGAAATCGCAGAGATGACCGGCGTCGCGCAGGTCAAGCTGCTGCGCATCCTGCAGTCGGGGGAATACTCGCTGGTGGGGGACGCCGCGCAACGTCGCTGTGACGTTCGGGTCGTGGCGGCGACCAACCGGGACCTCGAGGCGCTCATCCATTCGGGAGCGTTTCGCCGGGACCTGTATTACCGGCTGAACATCATTCGCCTGGAGCTGCCGCCGCTCCGGGAGCGCCCGGAAGACATTCTGCCGCTGGCGCGGCACTTCCTGGCGATGTTTGCAGCCGCTTATGGCAAACCGGTCGACGCGCTCAGTCCGGACGTGGACGCGGCGCTGCAACAGTACCCGTTTCCGGGGAACATTCGCGAACTGGAAAACGTCATCCGGCGCGGCGTCATCCTGACCGGTGATGCGACGCTTGACGTGCGACACCTGCCTTCCGAGTTGACGAGGACCCGCGCCGCGTGTCTCGAACCGGGACAACGAATACCGTTCCACACGGCCAAGGACCGCGCGGTCGAAGAGTTCGAACGATCGTACCTGACAGCGGCCCTCGTGGAATCGGGGGGGATTGTCAGCCGCGCGGCGCGAACCTGCGGACTGAGCGAGCGCAACTTTCACGCCAAACTCCGCAAGTATGGCATCTCGGGGAACGGCTTCCGGCACTGATGCGGACCGAAGCGCGCGTCAGGCTTTCGTGATGCGCGCGTCCGTGTTTCCCGGAGGCGCGTCGGGAAGCGCGGCCCGCGGCACCGCCGAACCGGCTTCGGGCCGCCACTTTGCGCAAAAACGCCCCGTTCCTGCGCCCCTCCGGCGCAGCCTTTGCGAGTCGATCGGCGCCGTCGCGCCGGCCCGCATGGGGCCGGGACTTCGACCCGCGGCGCGGGCCGGGGACCGTCACGTACATGAGGTCGTGGACATGGAACGCGAGCGCGCGTGTGCCCACGTGTGCCTGGCAGGCGAACAAGTCAGTTGCGACTGGAGACTCGTGCAGGAACTGGCGCGCGACAGCGTGCTCACGCTCATCGCGCGAATCGCCGGATTCGAAAGGAGTGCGGCGTGGCGCACGGCGGACGTGATTGTGTTCGATTGCAGCGGTTGCGGAGGGCGCATCGCCCGGCCGCTGGGCGTCGTTCACCGCGCGTTTTCAGGACCAATCGTCCTGGTGGATGGCGACCTCAGCCCGCGGCAGGTCGCAACGGCGTTTCGCAGCGGGATCAAGGACTATTTTGCAGCCCCGTACGACCGCGAACTGCTGGCGGAGCGGATCAGGCACCTCTGCTTCCGGCGCGTGCGGAACGGGACGTCGACGAACAGGTTTCCCGCAGACGGATGAGCCGGAGAGGGGCGAGGGCGCGGCATGGCGAACATACTTGGCATCCACTCGGTCGGCGACTCATTGACGACGTTCCTGCGGCGGACGTATCCGGCGGATCTGCGGGAACAACATGCCTGCCAGTTCCGATTGTTTTCAAGCGGCAGCTTCACCGATGTGAGCGAACTGGGGACGACACTGTCGCTGTACCTGTACCGCATCACGATGAACGAGCAACTGCGGAACGTCGGCCGGCGGAACGACGCCGGCGGTGCAAACGTGCCGCTGTCGGTGGACCTGCATTACCTGCTCACCATCTGGACGGACAGTGCGCCGGCGGAGCACGCCATCCTCGCATGGACGATGCAGCAGTTGTACCGGCATCCCACGCTCAATCTCTCATCGCTGACGCCGGAGGCCGACTGGAGCCAGGAAGACGTCATCCACATTATTCCGGCGGAACTGACGAACGAGGACATGATGCGCATCTGGGACGCCCTGGAGCCGTCGTACCGGTTGAGCGTCTCCTACATCGCGCGGGCGGTCCGGATCGATCCGGAGCCAGCCGACCGGACCGAACATCGGCCCGTCGTGGCGACGCGTTTCGATTACCGCAGTCCGCTGCGCGCGGCGGACCGGGAGGTC
>CAZWGW010000125.1:0-13246 GCA_964633565.1 uncultured Planctomycetaceae bacterium | reverse complement strand
TGTTGCTGCTGGTGTCCGGCTGGTGGAAGCGTGCCGGTCCCATCAGCGTGCTGATGTCGTACGACGCAAAGTGCCGGTTGAGTTCGTAGTACTCGTAGCCACTGGCGATTGAAAACCGGTCTTCGAGGGCTTCGAACGGCTGCCAGTTCCCTTTGATGCCGGCCCGGGTCCAGGTGTGATCGACCGGATGCCGGATGTTCGCGGGCACCGTCTCCTCCGGCAGCAGAAATGGCGGTCGCGACATGTTGTCGGCGTTCATGCTGACGTACGTCGTCGTGGTGAGCTGGTCGAACGTGCGGTTCGTGTAGCGGACGTCGAAACCGGAATACTGCCGGCTCATGTCGCGGAAGTTGTCCTGCGAATAGCCGTAATAGAGGTTGCCGTATACCTGGTTGGCCTCGTCGAAATTGAGACCGAGTTTCAGACGGTCGATGTTGATCGTGTTGTCCGGGACGAAGGCGTACATCCAGGGCGCGCCGAGTGTGTTCCCGGGACCGTTGAACGGCGGGAACCGTGTATACTGCCGATCGACGATCTGATCATCCTGCCCGAAGGTCCGCAGCGTGTGAGAGTACTCGGCGGAGAGGATGCCGACGTTGGCCTCCAGGACCGGCTGGATCTGGAACGTGCGCCAGTCGATGTTCTGCCGCTGACTGAGCACGTGGCAGACGTTATTCGTCGCCGGCCCCGGGTCCGCGTCGAAGCAGTGCGCCGTCGCATTGGCCTGCCGCTCGCCGAATTTGCGCTGCGACCAGACGTTGACGCGCCACTTCAGGTTCTCGTTAACCCGCCCCTGAAAGCGAACGTCGAGCTGTTGCACGCGGATCGCGTAGTCCTGGCCGATGTTGAGGTCTTCGGTCACGACATTGTCGGCCGGTCCCAGCGGTCCGGTGATGGGCGCGCCATACAGCGGATCGTGGCCGAGATTGCGAAGGTAACCCTGGTAGCGCAGTTTCGCGGACAAGCCGGGTCCCGCATAGAAGTTGGCCTGTGCCGCGTTCGCGTCCTCGTCCAGACCGGACATCCAGAAGTCGAGCGTCCGACGCCCGTCGCTACGGACCATGTCGACGTCCCAGAACGGCGACGACTCAAGGTCCTGGTACATGCCGATCTTGGAGAGCGCGCCGTCGTTGTTGATGCCCCACCAGCCGAACCGGACGGCGGTGTCATACGGATCACGAAAAACGCCGGACACGTCACAGTAGCGGTCGTTGCCGAGCCACACCCCGTCTCCCGCCTGATAGTAGTTCCCATGCGATCCTTCGCAGGGATTCGGGAGCCACGTGTTGGTCGTCCCGGGCGCAGGCTCCGGTTGACGGGGAGGACCGCGATAGGGTATGGCCCCACGGCATTCGTAAATGCGGTGGAAGTTCTGCGCGTAGCCGCCGCCGGTGTTGAACACGGCATCGGGAGTCATCGGCGTTTCGGCGGGTTCCGCAGCGGATGGCGGCGTCTCGGTTGACTCCTCCTCGAACAGATCCACTCCGTCGGCCGCGGTCGTGAATCCCTCGGGCTCCGCGGAAACGCTGGAGGCCGGTACGATCGCGCCGCCTCTGAGCCAGGTCGAGTCATCATCCGCTGTGGCGACCCCGAGTCGGAACACGCCGAAGTCCCCGGGTTGGCGGACGTCGTCACTCGCGGCCGGATCGGCCGACGTTCCGGCGCCGTCCCCCGCGACGGCGCAGAGCGCCGTCAACTGGGCGATCACCACGATAGAGTTGAAGTAGCGAATCATGCCGCGATATCCCGATCGTCCCCCCTGTGACGCCGCGATCCAACGCAGCCGCGACGTCAATCGGCAATAGTGCTTCTCGCGAACTCCGACACAAGCGGCTGACTGGCGATCCAGTCGTTACGTGATCTGATGCGGCTGCAATTGACCGTCAGGTGAATCGTTACCGGAAGAAGACGTTCTCTGCTCCGTTATGCGGCGCCCGCAGATCGCTGCCGTGGATCTGGCTGTGACACTGTGTGCAGTCACTGTAAAACGCCCGCTGCAGCGCCGGGTCGGTGCCGACGTCTCCCAGCAAGGGTGCGTGGTTCGGTCCCGATGGGCCGGTACGGTGTCCCGTATGGCATCGCAGGCAGAGGAACGTCGTGGGCTGACGCAGCAGGTTGTTGGCGACGGTGCCGTGCGGCTCATGGCAGATGTCGCAATTCTCGGTCACCGGCGGATGTTCGAATACAAACGGCCCCTGTTTCTCCATGTGGCACTTGTAGCAGACAAGGTTGACCGTCGGTTCCAGCAGATTGCCGGTCGTCTGCCCGTGCGAATCGTGGCAGTCCGAGCAGAGCATCTTCCCTTCCTTGATCGGATGGTGCGACGACATCGCGTTCCGCGAATAGATGTCCGGGTGGCACTTGTAACACGCCTGCGGCTGATTGACGGCCATCGGCGTCCGCGGCGGCCGCTGGATATTCGTGTGCTGGATGTTCACGAACTTCTGGATGTTGGCCGCCGGGTGTGGGTTGTGACAGTCGGCGCATGCCACCTGATAGCGGGCGTGCGTCGACGAATGCCACGCCATCGTGGGCGATTTGCTGTCGTGGCATTGCAGGCACAGGTCGGTGCGCGTCTCATCGCGCACCTTGCCGTGCGCGTCATGACATGTGGTGCAGTCCATGCCGGCCGCTCCGCAGACCTGGTGAGCGCTCGCAATCTTCTGCTGCGGCGCCAGGTTGGCGTGGCAGCGATAGCAGACGTTCGGCGTGATCGCCCCCAGGTGGCCCGACTTCGCCCTGAGCGTGGCCTGGTCCGGCGGCGGCTGCTCCTGCAGGAACGACGCAAGCTGGTGCCGCGGCGAAACAGTGTCGTCGGCCAACTGCGTCGGCTTCGTCCCGGCAGGCACGTTGTAGTGCGACGTGTGACAGTCCGTGCACGACACGCCGTGGTGCGCGTGCGGCGACGACCGCCAGCTCTTTCCCGGAGTGCAGGCGTTCTGCTCGTGGCACTTCAGGCACAGTTCCGCGCGTTCCGCAGACTTGAGTGTCTTGAAGCTGAAGATTGCGGTCGGGTCCTGTCCACGACTGCTCACGTGCCGGCTGGCCGGACCGTGGCATTCCTCACACTTCTGGCCGCGATGCACGTTGTGCTGAAACGTCTCCACGTAGGTCTGATGACACACCATGCACAGTTCGTCGTCCCCCACCAGTTCCGCGTCGGCAATCTGCGGCAGCGCGACGCGCAGTTCGGGGAATTCCTCCTGCAGAAACCGCTGCTGCGGCTTCACTCCGTACGGCATCGGGTTGGCCTCGGTCCGCCGGGCCGTCTGGTGGTCCGAATTGCAGCCGGACAGGGCGGCCGCGATCGCCAGCAGCAGGCTGGTCCCGATTGCCGCGGATCGCGTGTTCGGACAGTTCCCCGTGAGACGCACGCCAATTCATCCTTGAACGGGTGTATTCGCGAGTTGCTTCCTGCGGTCGCAGGGCGTCCGCCATCGGAACAAAGCGCTCTCCCAGCGAGCAGCCGACTTGCTGGTCGCATCAGGTTTATCGGTACGACTGATTCAACGGGTTGAGTGGCTTGAGCCATTTTTGTCGCGCGTACCGAATGTGCGGATGTGCACACTACTCACTGTCAGCTACAGGGTTACGACGTGCATGGCGCAAGCCGTGAGGTGGCAACATGAAGCGCAAGTGCAAAAGCCCATTTTGACACTCTCCCCTTCAACTGATAGATTCCGCCCCCCCCGAAACGAGGCAGGAGACACGGATGTCGCCCCAACTCAAACTGGCCGTCGGTGCGGCGGTCGTGGCCTGCGCTACGGCTTATCTCGCCTGGCTCGGCGCCGAAACCAGTTGGCAGTACTACGTTCTGGTCGACGAATGCGCGGCCGACCCCGGCACGTTTGTCGGACACCGCATGCGCGTCAGCGGCCGTGTCGCGCCGGGATCGCTGCAGATCAGCGCCGACCGGAAGCGCGCGACGTTCATCCTCCGCGGCGCGGAATCGGAACTGCACGTCTCCTGTGGCGCTCCGCTCCCCGACAACCTGGCCGAAGACATGGAGGTCGTTGTCGAAGGGACGCTGGAGCAGAGCGCGTGCCTGCAGGGGGACAAAGTGATCACCCGTTGTGCGAGCAAGTATCAGGCGAAAGAAAACGCGAAGTAACAACCGCCCGTTCGACGAACGTGTCGCCCTTTCGCGGAGCGAAAGGCGACTTTGTCACCGCACGGGAAGTGCGGGATGCAGGGATCACGGATGAGAGTTTTTGGCGAGATCTGTCTGCTGCTGGCCTTTGTCGCCACGGGCTACGGCGCCTGCGTGTGCCTGCTGACCCGTGGTGCAGCTTCGTCAACGCTGGCGCGCCGCGGGGTCCGGAGCGTGATCGCAGGCTGGATCGCGCTGACGGGAACGCTGATTGCGCTGGCCGCCGCGCTGGTCACGAAAGACTACCGCTTCGAGTACGTGGCCCACTACACGAGTGAGGCGCTGCCGTGGCGGTATTCGCTGTCGGCCCTGTGGGTCGGCCAGGCCGGCTCGCTGCTGCTCTGGGCGTGGCTGTCAGGAATGCTGTCAATCCTCTTTCTGGGAACGACGCGTCGGGAGAGTCATCTCCGGCTGCCGGCGTTCGGCATTCTGGCGGCCAACGTGTGTTTCCTGATTGCCATCATGGTCTTTGCGGCCGACCCGATGAAGGCCAGTCTCTCACCGCGAACTGAAGGGCTGGGACTCAGTCCCTTGCTGCAGCATCCGTCAATGCTGATTCATCCGCCGGTGGTGTTTCTGGCCTATGCGGCGTGGACCGTCCCGTTTGCCGTCGCCGTCGCCGCGCTCGTGACGGGAGAGTTGGGGACGCAGTGGACACTGATGGCCCGCCCCTGGGCGCTGCTGGCGTGGCTGGTCCTCGGCGCGGGGTTGCTGCTCGGAGCGGACTGGGCCTACCAGGAACTCGGCTGGGGGGGCTACTGGGGCTGGGACCCTGTTGAGAACGGCTCGCTCATTCCGTGGCTGACGGGGACGGCCCTGATCCATGCGCTCATGGCCTGGCGGCATCGCGGCGCGCTGAAGAAGACCGCCGTGGCGCTCGCCATCGTGACGTTCGGCCTGTGCAACTTTGCGACGTTTCTGACCCGCAGCGGCATCTTCAGCAGCGTACACGCATTCAGCGAGTCGCCGATCGGCTGGATGTTCCTGGGGCTGATGGCAGTGCTGTTCATCGGCGGCGGCGTGCTGATCATCCGCCGCCGCCGCGAACTGGCGCCGGCGCAGCCGATCGGTAGCGTCGTCGCACGCGAAGCTCTCGTGCTGGCGTCGGCGTTTCTGCTGCTGCTGCTGACGGCGGTCGTCATTGTCGGCACACTATGGATACCGCTTTCCAGCCTGGTCGTGGGCCGCATGGTCCAGATCGGTCCGGAGTTCTACAACAACGTGCTGGCGCCGATCGGAGTCCTGCTGCTGGCGGCGACGGCCGTGGTGCCGCTGCTGCGGTGGGGCGGTGCGCCGCGCCGACGGGAGCAGCTTACGTTGCTCGGTTGCGCGGGCGTGGCTGTGGCGACAATCGCTGTTGCCGCGGGGTTTGGCGTGCGAAACCCGATTGCCCTGGGAGTCGCAGGACTGGCCGCGTTGAGCGTGGCTGCGGTGCTGGCGGGGTTGATCCTCGACGCGCGGCAATTTGTACCGGCTCCATTTGGCACGGCGGTTTTCCTTGTGCTGCGCAGGCAGCGGCGGCAGTACGCGGGTTACGTGGTCCACCTGGCGTTTGTGTGCCTCACGATCGGCATCACCGGGTCCGCGCTGGGGACTCAGAAACGGGACGTCGAACTGAACGAGGGGGACGTGATCGAATGGGCCGGCCGGAGGATCGAGTACATCCGGCTCGTGCAGCGGGATGAGCCGGAGAAACTGATCGCCGAAGTGGAATTGCAGGTGTCACGCGGCGGCGGGTCGCCGGTCGTCCTCAAGCCGGCGCGGCATCTCCACCTGCTCCAGAACCAGTGGACGACAGAGGTCGCCATCGACTCCACCTGGAGCGGCGACTTCTACACGATCCTGCATGCGGGCCTGGGCGAAGGCCGCGTGCTGCTCACGCTGATCGAAAACCCGATGATGCGCTGGCTGTGGTTCGGCGGCTGGCTGGCCGCGGCCGGTGCCGCCACGGCCGCGTGGCCTGCACGCCGCCGCCGCGCGACTCAGACGGCCAATCTCCCTTTGCGAACGATTCGTTTCCCCCAACATGGCGCGCCTCACCCTGTACGCCGCGCCGCTTGAGGCGATACGCCATGACGCACCGTACAAAGTTCGCCGGCCTGGCCGCACCGCTGGTCGTCGCCATTCTGCTGGCGACGGCACACAGCTTGATCTTCGTCTTCGCGCCGCGCGAGGTCACGATGGGTGACGTGCAGCGGATTCTCTACCTGCACGTCGCGGTCGCATGGTGCGGACTGGCCGGTTGTCTGGCGATGGGGGGGACCGCTGCGCTCTATCTGCTCCGACGACACCTCGTCTGGGACCACTGGTCGCGGGCGTCCGGCGAGGTCGGCTGGCTCTGCACGACGCTCACCCTGGCGACCGGGTCGCTCTGGGCGCACGAAGCGTGGAACACCTGGTGGACGTGGGAGCCGCGGCTGACGTCGTCGCTGATCCTGTGGCTGATGTTCGCGGGGTACTTCCTCGTACGGTCGAGCCTGCAGGACGCGGAACGTCGCGCCCGAATCAGCGCCGTCCTTGCAATTCTGTCGCTGGCTGACGTGCCGCTTGTGGTGATGGCGACCCGTTGGTACCGCGGGGTACACCCGGTGACGCCCGAAATGGACCCCCGTATGCGGTTGGTGCTGCTCGTGAGCGTCGTGAGTTTTACGGCCCTGTTTGTGCTGCTGGCGATCGGCCGCCGGCGGCAATTGACAATGATGGAACACATTGCCGCCGCGGAACGCGGCGCCGGCATTGGAGTTTTCGCCCCATATGGCGTCGGGTGTCCAGACCCCGGCCTCAGGAGACGCTAATGACCACCTTGGCACTCGCCTTCGGCTTCGCCTGGATCGCCGTCGCCTCCTATGTGGGCTGGCTCGGAATCCAGAACCGGCAACTCGCCCGCCGCCTTGACGCACTCGATGCGGACCAGTCCGCGAACAACGTCGACCCGTACGCCGCGCGGGCCGCATGAGTCCATCAGAGACAATCCCGTGAACGCACCGCTGGTGCTGATTCTGTCCTGCCTTGCGCCGTCACAGTTGCCGGACGGAGACGGCGTCATTACGGGCGTGGCCGTCAACGGCACGTACGGTCAGACGCCGCTGGCGAATTCGGAGGTCGTCCTGCGCGCCAACCAGGACGGGGCCTTCGTCCCGATTGCTGAGACGACGACCGACCCGGACGGACGGTTCACGTTCACCGGCCTGTCGATCGCCGAGGGACTGATCTATCTGCCCGGCGTGAACCGCGATGATGTCCATTATCCGGGTCCGCGCGTCCAGTTGACGCGAGATCAACCGGCGGCACGAGTGAGGATCATCGCCTACGACGCGGCCGAATCCCCCAGTCCGCTTGTCTGCCGCCGGCACGAAATCGACGTGCAGACCGGCGAGGGGTACGTGGAGATCACCGAGACGCTGCTCATTGCGAATCCCGGACTCACCGCGTACGTCGGCGAGAAACCCGACGATCGCCCTCCCGTGACGCTGCGTCTCTCGTTACCGCACGGTCTCGACAAGGTGACGTTCGAGAAGGAATTCGACGGCCGGAATTTCCTGCTTCACAACAGCGACCTGATCACCGACCTCCCCTGGCCGCCGGGCGAACGGGAAGTGAGGTTTCTCTATCGGCTCCCGGCGGAGCGGCGCGACGTCTCGGTGGAACGGTCGCTGGACCTGCCGACCGGGCACGTCACGCTGCGGGTGCGGAGCGACGACCCCGATCACGTCTCGTGCAGTCTCCCGATCGCCGCGGAACAAGCCGACGGCACGCGGCTGTTTGAACACAGCGGCGCGCTGCTTCCGGCAGGTCACGAAATCGAACTCCGCCTGGGCGCGTTGCCGGTTCCCTTCGAAACCTGCGCCCGTTGGGGGGCGGCCGGGCTGCTGGGTCTGCTGATTGCGGGCGTCCTGGTCAAAGCGCGACGGCGGAGGCAGGTTTCCATCGTGGAAGCGAACGAAGTGCGCCCGGCTCGCATGCAGCCGCCGCACTTCGTCGCCAGACGACGCAGACGCAGACGGCGCACTACTTCATCCGGGCCGAACCGATAAACGCCTGGAAGGCGTCCGCATGCTTGCCCATTGTCGCCGCCGGTCCGACCGCCTTAACGAAGTGCAGTTCGCCGGACACGGGAATGATCGCCGCCAGCATGCGATATCCGGGGCGCTGCGTCGCCGGCGCAAACGGTCCCCGCTGGTCCTTGTACTCGCCCGAGAAATCAACCAGTGTGACCTTCATCCCGTTGATCTCCTCTTCCTTTTCCGAGGCGCTCTCGGGATCGCCCCCAAACTGGTCGCGCCAGCGCTGGACGTTGTCCTCGATCGATCCGCCCGCCGTGCTGACCGTCAGTCGACCGGCGTCTTCATCCCCTTCGGCGGCCGGCAACTCGAACTCTGCGAGAACGAATCCGGACGCGGCCGGCTTGTTGTTCCAGCCCGCGGGGATCGTGAACACGACCTGTTCCAGCTTCAGCGTCTGGCCATCGGCTGCGCCAGCGGACCCGGTTTCATCCGCCGCCGGCTGCGACTCAGTCGGAGTCCTCTGTCCGGACGGAGTCGTCTCCGCCGGCGCGGCCGTCACGCTCGGCGTTTCCGGTTCCGCGCGCGTCGCCTCAGGCGCTTCGCCGGCACAACCGGCTGCCAGGAATGCACACAATCCCACACACATCGATGTCCGTCGCATCATCGTCTCCATCGTGAACAGCTGATTCGAATTCCAGTTAGAGGCAGTACGCCGTGCAATTCGAATAACCCGTAGCCGCAGGCGAGGAGAGTCGTCTCAGATTCTCCAACCTTACCTCGCCTGCGGCTACGGGTTAAACGATCGCGTGCGGCACCAATCCGGTGAGGGAGAGTGTAGCACCGGGCGACCGCCGTTGCCGCGCAGTCGGAAGGCGACTATCTTCCGGCCGGAGTATTCGTCTTGCCCTTCGCCTGACCCGCCCGCGCCATGAGTCTGTCAACCCTGGCCAGCCCCTCGACGCGCCGCGGCCTGCGGTTCGTCAGCGGGCCATACCGGTGCCTGGCGTCGCTGGCGTTGGCCGTCGTATTGCTGCTCGCGCTGGCCGCCGTGCTCGCGGGGGCCACGATCGTCGAAACGTATCTCGGGGCGGACGCCGCCCGGTGGTACGTGTATGACACCGCATGGTTTCGTGGACTGCTGGGCCTGCTCGCCGTCAACATCTTCTGCGCCGCCGCGATTCGCTTCCCGTGGCAGCGGCATCAGACGGGGTTCGTCGTGACGCATGCCGGTCTGCTCACACTGCTCGCCGGAGCGGCGGTCTCCGCATGGTCCAGTCGCGAAGGACGCGTCACGCTGGCGGAGGGGGACAGCGCGACGGAGATGGTCCTCAACGATCGCAGTCGCATCACGGCGTTCCGTGTCGCCCGTCCGGAGGAGCGTCCCTACGAGTTTTCGTTCCAGGCGCGCCCGTTCGACTGGGACGCCGCGAAGACTCTGCCCGTCGGCGAAGTCGACGGCGTTGCGGTCAGCGTCGTCGCCCTGATCCATCATCCCCGCCTGCAGGAGCGCTGGATGGCCGATGACGCCCGGATTGGCGGCCCGGCCGTCCGCTTCAAGGTGTCGGACTCCACCGGTCGGCCGGTGGCCGACTCGTGGCTCCTCGATCAGGAGTTCGGCGAGCCGGGCGAGATCGGTCCGTTGCGGATGCAACTGGAACGGGCCGTTAACGACCGCATGCTGGAAGACTTCCGCAACCCGCCCGTTGACGAACTGGGCGAACGAGGACTGCTGCTGGCGTATCTCGGCGACGAGGTCGCGCGGATTCGTGTCGACGAAACCGTCGGCCACACGATCCCACTCGGTGACACCGGTGTCACGGTCGAAGTTGTCGAGTATCTGGCCAACGCCCGCCCCGACCGCATGGGGACCTTCGCGTCGGCCGATGACCGGCCCCTCAATCCCATGCTGGAATTGCGCGTGACGGTGGCGGGCGAAGAGCAGCCGCTCCGGCAGGTCGCCTTTGCAAGGGAGCCGCTGCTCAACCTTGACGGCGTTTACGGCCGCGTCTGCCCGGTGACGTTCCGGTACATTCATCCCACCGTCGCGCCACGGGCCGCGGTGGCATTGTTACAGACCAGCGACGGCAAATTGCACGCGCGGGTCAGCGCCGACGGCAGCTCCGCAGACCGCGCCGAGATCGGGAAGGGCGATACGATCGAAGTCCCGGCAGGTTTCGTGCTGGAAGTGGTCGAGTATCTGCCGCATGCGCGCCGCGATATCACGTTTGACCCGGACCCGCGTTCGAAAATGACGGAGGACGAACCGGCGGCCCTCGTCGAAATCTCCGCCGACGGAGCGGCCGAACAGGTCTGGATGCGCCGCAATGATCCGGTCTACGGACGTCGTGTGATCACGACGCCGGCCGGTGCCATGGCGATCCAGTTCGAGCACGCGCGCGAGCCGCTGGGGTTCTCGCTGGAATTGGTGGACTTTCAGAAACAGATGAATCCGGGAAATGCCGGCAACGCAGCATTCTCGAGCCGCGTGCGTGTCATGGACACGCCGCGCGGCGTCGAGGAGGAGCACGTGATCTCCCTGAACGAGCCGCTGGCATACGCCGGGCTGACGTTGTATCAGTACGATTTCGACGACGCGGGGCACGGCCGCGAGTCGTCCACGTTCTCCGTCGCCAGTGACCCGGGACGGCCCCTGAAATACGCCGGCAGCCTGCTCGTCTGCGCCGGCATTGCGATCATGTTCTACATGCGCGCGTACTTCTTCAAGAACGCCGCGTAGCCGCCATGCACCAGTCCCGACGATCAATGCGCTGTCTGGCCGTGGCAGGTGTCATGTGCGGGTGCGCACTCCTGTCGTCGGTCAGCGCGATCGCCGATGAGGGACTCAACTGGGACGCGTGGCGCGCGCTGCCGGTGCAGCAGGGGGGACGACACAAGCCGCTCGACACGCTGGCCCGGGAGACGCTGCGCGGGTGGGCCAACCGCGGCAGTCTGGTCGATCCAGAATCCGGGGAGCGTCTGGACCCGACGGTGCTCTACGTCACGCTGCTCCTGGAGTGGCAGGGTTGGGACCATGCCGACCGGAGACCGCTGGAACTCACGGGGGACTGGCGGTCGCTCTATTTCCACGTGCACACCGCGGACCGCTGGGACCAGACGCCGCTCTTGCGGATCGAAGACCCCACGTTGCGTGCGGCGCTCAGCAGGCAACCGGAGGGGAACCACATCGCACCCGGACAACTCGCCGACGCGCTGGTCCAGGACTATCGCACGAACCGCGAAGTCCCGTTTCCCGTATGGGCCGAGAGCCTGCTCGCCCGCGAAAAGGCCGGTGAAGATCTGGCGGACCTGGAGCGGCTGGGACTGGACTTGGCCGAGCGACTGTGGTCCTACGAAAACCATCGCATGGCGCGGGGGGTTGAAGTGCTGCCGGTCGTAGGGGACGAGAACGGCGCGTGGATGCCCCTGGCGCAACTGCTGCTGCTGCGGTTCGACGACGCGACCGATCCGTCCGGCGACTTCCGGAGGGTACAGTCATCGTTTGCCGATGCGCGCCGCGCGCTGCAGGACCACGACGCCTCGGCGTTCAATCGGGCGTCGGAACAGTTTCTCACTACCCTCCGACAGCTCGGCGCCGCGACGGACGCGTATCCTGCCCCGCGCCCGATCGCACTGGAAGTCGCCTACAACCAGTGCGCGCCGTTCCGCATTGCCTGGGTGCTGATGCTCATCGCGACAATCGCCTGTCTGCTGCGCGCCGGCTCGGGCTGGAAGTCGTTCGACGCCCTGGGCGTTCTCGCCTACGTCGGGGGACTGACCGCCATGCTCGCCGGATTCGCCCTGCGGGTGGTCATCGCCGGCCGGCCCCCCGTCTCGAACATGTACGAATCGGTCGTCTACGTCGGTGCGGGCGTGGCGCTGCTCGGTCTGATCTTCGAACGCCTCTACCGCGGCAAGTACTTTCTTTCAGCCGCGGCGACCATCTCGACGCTCATCCTGATCCTCGCCGACAACTCGCCGCTCGTCCTGGACCCTGCCGTGCGGCCGCTGGAGCCGGTCCTGCGCAGCAATTTCTGGCTTGTGACCCACGTCCTCACGATCACGCTGAGTTACGCGGCGCTGGCGCTGGCACTGGGACTCGGCAATATTGCGCTGGCGTACGGACTGTTCCGTTCGCCCAATCACGACGCCGTCGCCGCGCTGGGCTGCTTCACCTACAAGGTGCTGCAGCTCGGCGTGCTGCTGCTGGCGGCCGGCATCATCCTCGGCGGCGTGTGGGCGGACTATTCCTGGGGTCGCTTCTGGGGCTGGGATCCGAAGGAAGTCTGGGCCCTCGTGGCGCTGCTGGCGTATCTGGCGGTGTTGCACGCCCGGTTCGCGGGCTGGGTCGGAGAACGCGGACTGGCGGCCCTGTCGGTCACGTGCTTCGCGCTCGTGGTCATGGCCTGGTATGGCGTGAACTTTGTCCTCGGCGCCGGACTGCACAGTTATGGGTTCGGCGGTGGCGGAGCCGGCTGGGTCTACAGCGCGGTCGTCCTGCAACTGGTTTATGTCGGGACGGCCGTCTGTGCGCGGTCCGGTCAACAGGCTGGAGTCAATTGACGGAAAGGTGCGTCAGTCCGGCGGTCAACTATTCCGACTGACACCGGAACAACACCCCGCTCGGCCCCGTCCCCGGCTCCCGCAACGCCACTTCGCGGGCGGACGTCTCGAACTCGCCGATGTTTGCCAGCCGCGCGACTTCGTACTCACCCGGCGTGAACCGGATTGAGCGGCCGGTGTGCCTCTCGATCTCGCGCCCGATCCGCTCGGGCGTCATCTCCTCGGGATCGATGTAGATCACACGCATGCCGTCCACCATCTCGCCGTCGACCGGGTTCCGGCAGGCGTATGGCGGCAGAAAGATCGCTCCCGTGTAAAAATCGACGGCAAACGCGATCGCGCCCGGAAAGAAGAACAGCAGCAGTCCCAGGCCGTCGAGGATGGCCACGCCCGGGTCGATCCGGCCGCAACGGGGCTGGCCGACGCGTTCCGGGTGCAGGAGCGTGCCGCATGACGACGAATTCACAGCGACCGCCGCACCGAGCGCGACGGCACACATTCGCCTGGTGAGAGGTCGGCGCAACATGGCGGG
>CAZWGW010000124.1:547-13280 GCA_964633565.1 uncultured Planctomycetaceae bacterium | reverse complement strand
CCGGCGTGCCGGGCGCTCCGACATTGGAGTTCGACAGGATGCCGTTGCAGCCGTAGAGCCAGCCGTCGGGGCCCCACTTCAGGCCGTTGAAGTCGTTGTGTTTCGCCTGCAGGTCCCAGCCGTCGAGCAGCACTTCGGCGGGACCGTCGGGTTCATCGTCGCCGTTCCGGTCGGGCACGAAGACCAGGTTGGGAGTCGAACAGAGCCAAACGCCACCAAACCCGAGTTCGATCCCGGAGAGGTTGCTCCCCTGGTCCCAGAAAACCGTCCGCTCGTCGAACTGTCCGTCGCCGTCCCGGTCCTCCAGAATCAGGACGCGGTCGTGCCCGGTCCCGTCATTCGCCCATGCCGGATACGAGAGGCACTCCACGACCCACAGTCGCCCGCGGGGATCGATCGTAAAGGCAATCGGCTGGGTGACATCCGGCTCTCCGGCAAAGAGTGTGGCGGAGAAGCCCGGGGGCAGAGTGAACCGTTCGGCAGCTATCTTCGGCGGGAGCGGACCATCATCGGCAAAAACGGTCGCATCCGCATGGAATTCCATCAGGAGAGCGGCGCAACCGCCGATGATGCCGATCAGGAGCTGCCGCATGAATCCGGGCCTTTCCTTCGAGGAGTGAGGGAATCATTCAACACAATGTTGACCCCTGTTTGCAAGCCGTGGTAGATTCGATCGTTAGGTCCGCCTGCCCGTCGCCGTTCGCACCCATCCGCCGGAGTTCGATCTTGTCCCCCACCGTCGCCACTCGTCGCCAGTTTCTCCAGAGTTCCGCCGGGCTGCTTGCCGCTCCGTTCGTGCTCAACCTTGCGGATTTTGCCACGGCCGACGTCTCGCGCGGCTACGTGCGGGTGATCCCGATCCTGGCCACCGGCGAGGAACGGAACCGCCAGCGAGACCTGTGGGTGCTGGAGGTACACCTCAAGCAGATGCGCATGATCGCCGTCGACGTGACCAAACCGGGCACGAACGAGAAAAAACGCGAGCTGGTGTGGTACCTGGCGTACAAGATGGTCAATCGCCCGATCAGCGGCCAGCAGGACGACACCGATACGCGCCCGGTCAATGAACTCGATCCCATCCCGCAGAAGCCGAAGTTCATTCCCGAATTCACACTGGTGACGTACGACAATCCGAAAACCGAGATCCCCAACCAGGTCTACATGGACAAAGTCCTGCCGGAGGCGGTGGCGGCGATCAACCGGATTGAATCCCGCCGGCCGTCCGACCCGCTCCTGAAGGACACCGTCTCCGTGATCCGCGACCTGCCCGAACCGGCGTCAGGCGAAGACGAAAACACCGACTGGATCTACGGCGTCGCGACGTGGCCGAACGTCGACCCCGACACCGATTTCTTCAAGGTGATTATTTCGGGTGTCTCGAACGGATACGAAAGACGCCCCGGTCCGGGTGGCGAGGAACTGCTCTGGCGCAAGGTGCTGGTCCAGAAATTCACGCGCCTGGGCGACCGCTACGATCCCAGCCAGATCGAATTCCGTTTCGACGGGGACCCGATCTGGGACTATCAGCCGGACGCGGCGAGTGCTTCCACGGCTGGCATCGGCGGCCAGTAAGCGGTGGGGACGCGGGCCGCCGCAGCGTGCAACTGTACGTTACGGGATTCTTCGACCGACGTGCAGCGCCAGATCGGGCATCAGCCTCGGACGACGCGGCCGATCGGATGCGAGGCCCGCGTCGCGGAACCACGCGGCAATTTCTTCCGCGGACCACGTCCCCGCTTCGCTGAAGAATCCGAAGAACAGGTCCAGCAGTCCGCCGATCTGCCGGATCTTGCCGCTGCGGTCCTGACGCACCGGCTCCCAGATGGCGACAATCCCACCCGGCCTCAAGGACCGCGCGATGCGCTGCATCAACTGGCGGTTCGTCGCATCGTCAAAGTGATGGACGACGGCGGCGAGGAATACGAGATCGTACTCATTCGTCCCCAGGTCCTCGGTCAAAACGTCTCCCGCGCGATGCCGGACGCGGTCCCCCATCCCTTCGTCCGCCAGGAGCGGCGCCGCGTGTCGAATTGCGACCGGCAGATCGAGAATCGTGGCGGCAAGCCGGGGGTGCCGCCGGCACAAGGCGACAGAGAAATAGCCGTGGCTCCCGCCGATGTCGAGCATCTGCCGTGCGCCGCGAGGCAGCGGCAGTCGCCGCGCGACCCATTCCGCCGGCAGTTCTATGCCAGAGCGCATGCCGCGCTGATAGACGCCCCATTCCTCTTCGGTCATCGTCTGGTGCACCTGCAGGGGGCGGCCGGTGCGCACGTACTCTTCGCAATGCTCCCACCACTTCCATTCCAGAAAGTGCAGCAGGATCTGGCCGCGGAACGAGTGCTTGCCGTCCTTGAGCACCCAGGCTCGCAGCGACTTTGGAAGCGCATATCTCTCCCCGCGGACGCGCAGGCACTGAACGCTCACGAGCGCATTGAGCAGTTTCTCCGTGGCGATCGGGTGTGTGCTGCAGCGCGCGGCGACCTCGTCCCCCGTGAGCGGACCCGCTGCAAGCGCCTCGAACAGATTCAGACGCGTCGCCACCATGATCGTCCGGGAGAGCATGATGCCGAACCAGCTCTCGAAGACGCCGGGCGGGATGATGCCCGTCCAGAGCGCGATCCGCTCGGCCAGGTTGTCGGGCAGCGATCCCAGTCTCACGAGTGGTGCTCCAGATGGTGCGCGTGCTGGACACGGGTCTGCGGCCTGCCGGGAGCCATCGACATCATTTCGCCCGATTTGCGTTCATCTGCGTGACCAGCAACGGAATGGCCCGGTCCAGGCTTCTGCGGTAGATCATGGCAAAGAGTCTCCCGATGATCGACGCGCCGAACCCTTCGGCTTCAATCACCCACGTCAGGCGCGTCTGTCCGGCGTTCAATCTCTCGAACCAATGATCATAGTGGCACTTCAGCCAGAGGAAGGGAGCGACCCATTTCCAGTTTCGGCCCGGATTGAATTCGGTCACCGTGAACGCCGCCGTCGACCCCGGCCAGCCGCGTTTGATCGGAGCTTTCAGGTGGATGAGGCCGGTCGATCCTGGCCCGAGGTTACCCGGCGGGCGCAACTCGATCCGCACAATGTGACGCGCCCAACTCGGCCACTGCTCAACACGGGCCAGGTGCCGCCATGCCTCCTCCAGCGGCAAGTCCACCGTGAAGTCCCGGCGAATCAGGTTGAACATGGAGAGACGCTCCTTGTGGTGACTGCCGCACGCCGACCGACGGTCAGGCGGAGACCTCCTCTGGGACGCAGGACCAGCAGCACTTCGACTTCTGGTTCGCCGTGACCGAGATCCAGCAAGGCGCCGAACGGATCAACTCCGAACTGCGCATGCGCCGCAATTGCTGGAGTCCCAATTGAGGTCGGCGCCGCGATTTGGAGAATTCATCCCATTCGTGGCTCATGGTCGCAGCCTTTCACGTGGAAAGAGGAAGGATGGCCGGATCAACAGCCGCTGCACGTGCCGAGACATACGCCACCCGTGCAGTTTTCGCCTGTGTCGCACACCACCCCGCACGCGCCGCAGTTGGCGTTGTCGCTGAGGATGTAGACGCACACGCCATTACAGAGGGCGACCCCATACCCTCCGCAGTACGTGCAGGCGCCCTCTGCGCAATACGGCGTAGTGCCGCCACAGACGTTGCCGCACGCGCCGCAGTTGTCGGGGTCGCTGGCGAGGTCAACGCACGTACCCCCGCACAGCACCTGTCCCGTCGGACACACGCGGCACGTCCCCTGATCGCAATAAGGAGCCGATGCGGGGCAGACATTACCGCATTCACCGCAGTTGTACGGGTCCCCGCCCAGGAACGTGCAGAAGCCGTTGCAGTAGACGGCCCCTTCGGCACAGGCGTACTCGCAGCGGCCGTAGAGACAGGCGCCGTATTCGTACGGTCCGGGTTCGTCGCATCGGTACCCGCAGGCGCCGCAGTTGTAGGGATCGCTGGCGAGATTGGTGCAGTAACTGCCACAGGGCGTCTGCCCCGCACTGCAGCAGAAGTAGCTGCCGCAACTGCCGCCGAGGCGGCTCGGGTCTTTGCCACAGGTTTTACAAAGCTTGAGGCACTGGTCCTGCTGCTTCTTGTTTCGGCACTTGCAGAACGACTTGCAGAGGTCCTGTTGCTGCCTGGGACGGTGACCGGCCGACGCGGTCTGCAGTCCAAGCGGGCTGAGGACGGCGCCCGCCAGAGCGATACCGAGGCGCCGCAGGGATTCGCGGCGCGGAAGGGGTTGCGCGAGGGATTTCGAAAATTCGTCCCATTGATGGGTCATGGCTGATGCCTTTCGTATTGAAGGAAGACGTTTCTGTGGTTTGCCACAGCGACGGCGCTGTGTACCGACAGCGCTGCCCACTCCAGCCGCAGGCCTCAGTGACTGTCAATAACCACCGTCGCCGCCGCCCGGCGAACCGCAGACACCGAAAGAACAGGCTGTCCCCCAAGGACAGACGTTGCCGCAGCGGCCGCAGTTGTTGCTGTCCCAATTGAGGTCGGCGCCGCCGCAGTCGGAGTCCCAGCACTGTCCCCAGGAGCAGTACGGCGTCGATGCGCCGCACACGTTGCCGCAGGCGCCGCAGTTCAAGGGATCGTTGTTCAGGAACGTGCAGGTCCCGTCACAGTAGTCGGCCCCTTCGGCACACCAGTACCGGCAACTGCCGTCAATGCAGGCGCCGTATTCCCAGGGGCCCGTCTCCCGGCAGCAGACGTACGCCCCGCAGGAGCCGCAGACGCGGTTCGTGTCTTTGCTGCACGCATTGCAGGCCTTGAGACACTGGTCTTGCTGCTTCTTGTTCCGGCATTTGCAAAACGCCTTGCAGGGGTCCTGTTGCCGCCTGGAATTGTGCCCGGCCAACGTGGCCCGCAGCCCGAACGGAGAGAGGACGGCCCCCGCGACAACGAGGCCGAGCCGGCGGAGCGACTCGCGGCGCGGAAGTGGTTCGGCCACGGATTTCGAGAATTCGTCCCAGTGACTGGTCATGGCTGGTTCCTTGCTTCTGGACCGGAGCTTGTTTCTTGACGACAGCGGGCCTCCCGGGCAACCGGCGGATTCACTCACCGGGTGGCGTACCGAAATCGCACACACCGTCGGTACACCCTGTGCCCGGGCAGACGTTGCCGCAGGCGCCGCAGTTGTAGGGGTCATAGGCGAGAAACGTGCATCCCGGACTTCCGCCCGGATACACCACCGGGCAATAGACTGCGCCTCCGCCACACGTCGCCGGCACGCATGCTCCCGCGGAGCACAACTCACCATAAGCGCAAGCAACACCGCACGCGCCGCAGTTGTAGAAGTCCGTCTCCAGGAACGTGCAGACTCCATCGCAGTAATCGGCCCCTTCGGCGCACGCGTACTCGCAGTGACCGTCAATACACGCGCTGTCTTCCCATGGACCGGGATAGCAATAGTTGCCACAAGCGCCGCAATTTGCGACATCGTTTGCCAGATCAACGCAATAATAGCCGTTGCAGCAAACACGGCCGCTGGCGCAGCAGACGTAGTTGCCGCAACCTCCACACAGGCGGGCGGTGTCCTTGTTACAGGCATTGCAGGTCTTGAGGCACTGGTCCTGCTGCTTCTTGTTGCGGCACTTGCAGAACGCTCTGCAGGGGTCGGATTGCTTCTTCGAATGATGACCGGCCGAGGCAGTCTGCAGCCCGAGCGGACTGAGGACGGCTCCGGCGAGGACGACGCCGAGACGTCGGAGTGATTCACGGCGCGGGAGGGGTTGAGCGAGGGATTTCGAAAATTCGTCCCAGTGATGGGTCATGGTGGGGGCCTTTCGCGTGAGTGGTGAGTGGTCAGTTTGTAGTGACCGCATTCATGCGGTTCCTTGAGAATGTCGCGTCCTCGCCCGCTCGACCCGATGAATCGGGTCACTGCGAACGCTCATGTCGTGATGACGCCCTCCTTTCCGTTCCGCGACGGAACGATCTCGGCCACAGACCGCGGGCCGTCCGCCAGCGTCAGAATCGGCTCGACTCCGACAGCAACATCACTGAGCAGCACCCCCTGTTCGTCGACCAGGTAGCCAATCGGCGTGGCGAACATGCCGTACTTGAGCGAGATCTCCCACTGCTTCTGCACGACGATCGGATAGGTGAGACCAAGCGTGTCGGCCTTGGCGCGGCTGGCATCGGCGTCGCGGCGGCTGATCACGACGATGCGCAGGTCGGGCCGCGTGATGTGCAATTCCTGCAGCCGTGGCGCGAGTTCGTCGCAGGGGCCGCAATTGGGGTCGGAGAACACGAGCAGCACCCGTTCTCCGCGGAGGTCGGCCAGCGACAGTTCGCCGCCGTCGATCCGCGGCAACGTAAATTCCGGCGCAGGCTCGCCCGCTTTGAGGCCGCTGCGATTGAGCCGGCTGCGGGCGAGCGACGGGTCGGGCTGTTTGAGTTTGGATGTCGCGCCGTTCGGGCGTCCCGCTGGGACGCGGCTATACGGCGCGGCTGCGAGTGCAAGCAATGGGTCTGCGCCGACCGCCAGTTCACTCGCAATCCTCCCTTCCGCGTCAATCCGATACCCCATCGGCGTCCCCTGGGCGCGGTACTGCGAGGCGACCTCCATCTCCTTCTGCAGCAGGACGGTGCAGCGGATGCCGTGCTGTTCGACGAGCTTGCGGTTTTCGTCGGCATCACCGGTGGTGATCACGACGGGCACGGCGCGGCCATTCCCGCCGCCGGTCGGCAGCGCGGCCAGGTCAGCGGCCATCTTCGTGCAGAACCCGCATTTGGGGTTGAAGAAGATCAGCAGCAGGTGCTTGCCACGGAATTCCGACAGTTTGTGTTTCTGTCCCGCGAGGTCCGGCAGTTCAAACTCCGGCGCGGGCGAGCCGACCGGCAGTCCTTCGCGCTCACGGCGCGGCTCCGGCGGTCGCGCTCCGAGGCGCTTCTCAATCGCTTCCAGCCGCAGCAGGATGCGGCCGTTCTGGCGGACGAGCTGATAGCCCAGCCACGTCCCTGTTCCCAGCAGTACCCACGGCAATACGGTCCCGAAGACAACGGTCATCATCGCAGTTCTCCCGGCAGATTTGTGGTATCATCAAAGGCACAACGCGGCCGGCGCGCAATTCGAGCGCCGGGGTGATGCCTGGCCGGTGGACCCTGCCCGCTTGCTTGGCGGTAAGGACCTCACCGGCCGCTTTGTGTTTTGTCGCTCTACTTCTGCTTCTCTGTCTCCTGACCGCTGGCCTCTGACTCCTGTTTCATTGGCGGCTGCGCCTCCGGCGGCTTGCCCTGGCCCGCGAGCGCCCGCTGGAGAAGGTCGGCCGCATCGCGGCGCATCGGGTCGAGCCGGAGGGCCTCCTGTAATGCGGTCTCGGCCGCGGCGAACTTCTCCTGCTCGACAAGGGCGCGCCCGAGTCCGGCATGCCCGGCGGCAAGGTCGGGATTGAGCCGGATCACTTCCCGGAAGGCAAGTTCCGCTTCGGCAAACTGTCGCTGCCGGTTCAACGACCAGCCCAGCCACTCGTGCGCATCGGGATTGGCCGGGTCGAGCCGGATCGCATCGCGCAGCGCGGCGTCCCCGTCGGGGAACTTCTGCTGTTTGATGAGGGCCCGGCCCAGCCCCGTGTGTGCGCCGGTCACGTCGGGCTGCAGGCGGACCTGTTCGCGGAACTCGGCCTCCGCCTCGGGGAAGAGCTGCTGTGCAAAGAGCAGCCAGCCGAGGCGACCGTGAAAGTCGCCGCGTCCCGGATCGAGCCGCGCGGCCTCGCGCAGCGCCTCAACCGCCTCGGCCGACTTCTTCTGCGCCTGGAGCGCCCGACCCAGTCCCGAATGCCCGTCGGCCAGGTCAGGTTTCAGGCGGACCTGCTCGCGGAATTCGAGTTCCGCCTTCGCGAACTCTCCCAATCCAATGAGCGTCCAGCCGAGCTGACCGTGCGTCTGGTGATTGCCCGGCTCCAGCCGGACGGACTCCCGCAGCGCCGATTCGGCCTCGGCGAACTTCTGCTGGCGCCGCAGGACGTCGCCGAGGGCGGTGTGCCATTCGACACGCTCGGGCGCGCGGCGGACGGCTTCGGTGAGGACGGACTCCGCCTCCGCCAGTTGGCCCTGCCCCACAAGCGCCTGACTGAGAAGCTCGGGCGCCCAGCGATCCGTCGGATCGAGGCGGAGGGTCTCGCGCAACTCGGCCTCGGCTGCCGGGAACTTCTGTTGCTGCAGAAGGGCCCTGCCCAATCCGAAGTGTGCGGGCGCCTCGTCGGGCTTCAGGCGGACCTGTTCGCGGAATTCGGCTTCCGCCTCAGGCAGCAGTTGCTGTTCCATGAGCGCCCAACCGAGGGTGCCGTGTACATAGTGTACTGCCGGATCGAGGCGGATCGCCTCGCGCAGCGGCGCGACGGCCTCGGTGAGTTTCTTCTGATCCTGGAGTGTCTTGCCCAACCCCCACTGAGCACCCCACACGTCGGGCTTGAGGCGCAACGATTCGCGAAACGCCAGCTCCGCGTCAGCGAATTTATTCTGCTCCCACAACAGCCAGCCCAGCCGGTCGTGCATCCAGGCCTGGACCGGGTCCTGGCGGATGGCTTCGCTCAGGACGGTTTCGGCTTCGGCGAACTTCCGCTGCCGGCGCAGGACCTCGGCGAGTTCGGCGCATGCATCGAGGCGTCGGGCCGCCAGCCGCACGACTTCGCGCAGGAACGGCTCCGCCTCCGCCGGCCGGCCCTCGTTCTGGAGCAGGAGAGCGAGCTGTCGCTGGAGGATCACGCTCTCCGGACTGCGCTGCACGGCGGTGCGCAGCTCTGTTTCCGTCAACTCGCGCGTTTCGCCGATCAGCGTCCGTGCCTCCTGCAGCATCACCTCGAAGTAGGCCCAGTCCTGCCAGTAGGGGTCGTCCTGCAGCGTCTTGAGCCGCTCGCCAGGTGGTGGGGAAAAGTCACGGAAGAACGCATTCGCTTTGTCCAGCCACACGCGGGCCTCTTCGGGATGACCGAGCTGATGGTGCGTCATCGCCAGGGCAGGATAGAAGAGATACCACTCACTGAGTTTCTGCGCCTCCTCCATCCACCGCAGCGCTTCCTCGAACTCCCCGGCGCGATAATGCGCCATGCCGAGGTTCTGGGCACTCCAGTTGTTCGCTTCCTCGTCGTAAGCCGATTGCGCCAGCGGCACCAGGGCGGCCGCATCGACCGTGCCGCGCGGATGCATCGTGCCCGTCCGCAGTACGTCCGCGCGGGACCAGTGGCTCCACTTCGATGACGCCAGGACGGGCAGACTGCCGGCCAGCCGCGCGTAGCCTTCGACATCGCCGGACAACAGTCGCGCCAGCGCGGTGGAGAAGCACAGAAACAGATCGCTCCGTTGCCACTCACCGCCCCTGTTCAACTCCGCGGCGGCCTGTGTCCAGTCGCGTTTCTCGGCAAAGGGGCGAGCCGAGTCCAGCAGCGCCTGGGCCGACGGTAGCGTGCGGCGCAATTCTTCCGCGGCCTGCCGGGCGGCTTGCGCGTCGCGCTGAGCCTGCGCTGCTTCCTCGGGCTGGTGGAGTTGACCAAGCACGTGCGCCAGCAACCCGGCCGCAGAATGGATCGCGTCGCGGTACTCGGGACGCTCGGGGCCAATGTCCGCCACGGCCCGGAATCGCGCGAGCGACTCGCGCGCCAGCGGCGCTGCCTCCTCGAACCGCCCGCACTTTGCGAGCACGTCCGACAGGACGTGGCTGGCCCAGCCGGCGTCGTAACCATACTGGATTTCGTGCGGGTCCTCGGACGCCAGTGCGTGAAATGCGTCAAGCGCCTGGAGGCAGACGGCCTCGGCCTCGGAGAACTGATCCGCATCTCTCAGGGCCACGGCCAGTTGATAGTAGTCGGTGGCAAGGTGCCAGCGCTGCCAGCGGTCGGCGGGAGTGGCGGCCGCGCGCTCGTCGAGAGCCTCCCGCCGGCGGTGCAGTTCGGCCAGCTTCTCCGCCGTGGTGATCGAACCCTCCGGCAGCGCCAGAATCGGCGCGGGCGGGGCCGGCAGACCCATCAGCCCGGCGGCCTCGCATTGAAAGCGACTGTACCACGGATCATGCGGCGCGTGCTCGGCGACCCAGTCGGACGCGTGCTGAAAGCGATCTCGCGCCTGTTCCGTACGCCCAAGCTGCCAGAGCGCCATGGCGCGGAAAAACTCTTTGTACACGTATTGCCCGGGTGCCAGCTCTTCGGACTTGTCGAGCGCCGCGATGGCGGCCTGCCAGTCCGCGGCGCGGTACTGCGCGACGCCGAGCGTCAGCCAGTAGCGCGGCGACTCTGGGAACAGCGCAATGGCTTTCTGTGCGAACTCCACGGCCCTGGCGGGCTCGCACTCCTCCGGTTTGTCGGGTGTCGCGAGGTACCACGCGGCCCTGTGGTAGTCTGTCGCGATGACATGTTGTGGATCGTCCGCAGCCACACTCGTCCGCCGCGCGAGCGCCTCCGGGTCGGTCGCGGCCCGCCACAGCCTGACGGTCCCATCGCCGCCGGCCATCGCCAGCGTGCTGCCATCCGGGGAAAACTGCACGTTCAGCACAGGTGCCGCGTGGGACAGCGTGCTCCGTTCCTGCCCTGTGATGACGTCCCACAGTTTCACGGTTTTGTCCGCGCTGGCCGAAGCCAGCGTCTTGCCGTCCGGCGAGAAAGCCAGCGCGTGAATGTTCGCTGTGTGACCGCGAAAGGATGCGAGACGTTCTCCGGAATCCACGTCCCAGAGCGTCACTTCCCCGGCGTCCGTACCGACGGCGAGGGCCTTGCTGTCCGGGGAGAACGCGACCGAGCGGACCCACATCATGGCCGGCGGCTGGGAGAACTCCAGCTTCACGTTCCCGGTATGCACGTCCCACACCGTCACCCACTGGAACTGATAGCCTGCCGCCAACAGCTTTCCGTCCGGCGAAAACGCGGCACACTCCACGGCCAGCCGATTGCCGTACTGCAGAGGGACCGTTAGCGTGGTGGGGCCACGCGTGTCGTCGCCCCAGACTTTCACGGTGTTGTCGCCCCGCCATTTGTAATAGGTGGCGACGCGCGTCCCGTCCGGCGACAAGGCGAGCCCAGGGTGACTGTCCGGAGGACGGCGGAGTGGAAATCCGGAAGCCGGTCGTCCCGCGCGCACGTCCCAGCGGGCGCCCTGATCGTTGCCGACCGGCCCGGCAAGCATGTGGGCGTCGGCCGAAATCGCCGTCACGCCGCTGGCCGGCAGCGCCGCGACTTCCTTGCCTGCGGCGACGTCAAGGAGTTTCGTGGGACCTGAGTTCCCGACCAGGAGCATGCGTCCGGTTGATTCGAAGCCGAGCGCCGTCACCCCGCGCATGCTGGGGATTGTGGTAGCTTCTTCGACCGGCGTCATGTCCCACAGCTTGATGGCGCCCGCGAGCGTGGACGAAGCCAGTGTCTTGCCGTCCGGTGAAAACGCGACGCCCTCGACGGGATCGAGGTGAACGTCCTGCGCAAGTCGACGGCCGGTTTCGACCTCCCAGACGGTGACTGTCCGACCTCCCGTGGACCCGGCCAGGAGTTTCCCGTCGTGCGAATACGTCATCGCGCCTACCCCGCCCGGTACCGGAATCTGGCCCACGCTCATGGCGGTGGCGGTATCCCAGAACGCGACGCCGGAACCGGACGACGTGGCGACCCTCGACCCGTCAGGCGAAAGTGCCACGCTCGTGAAATACGTCGGGATCGTCCTCGTTCGCGTAGCGGTCTCCAGGTCCCAGAATTGCACTTCGCCCGCAGGACCGTGCTGGCCGGACGCCGTGACGAGTATGTTCTCATCAGCAAGGAATCCGACCACGACGCCGGCATTGTCGCGTTTGAACCGCTCTGCACCGCTGGCCACATCCCAGAAGATGACGTCGAAGCCGGATTCCGTGCCCCGGCTTCCGGCGATGATTGAGCTGTCTCGCGAGAACGCCAAAGGCAATCCGACAACGGGCCCCGCGATGATGTGCCGCGGCTTGCCGGTGGCGACGTCCCAGAGGATCAGCGACTCGGTCTCCTGGCCGCTGCTGGCGAGTGTCTTGCCGTCGGGGGAAAAGGCGACAGTCCAGGGGCCCCGGAAGTGTCCATGAAGGACCATTCGCTCCTTGCCTGTCGCCGTATCCCACAGCCGGACCGTCCCGTCCCAACTGGCGGACGCCAGCGTTGTGCCGTCGGGCGAATACGCCACGGACAGCACGGCCTCCCTGTGGCCATGCAGGTACAGTCGTCGCCCGCCGTTGCAGAGCCGCCAAAGGTAGTACCACTCGAAGCCGCGCAGGTCGTCGTCGTCCGGCCCGGGCCGCTGGCCTTCCAGCAATTCCAGGACGCGCGGCACTTCGCCGGCTTTCCACGCCTGCATCGCGAGGATCATCTGCGACGCATAGAAACGGCGACGGGCAAGGTGCGCCTGCTCGGTCGCGATCAGTTTCTGGTCGTTCGCCAACCCTTCCTGCCGCTTCGCCTCGGCATAGTTGTCCTGCGATTTCGTCAGGGCGGCCTGCCTGTCATCCAGCGCAGTCTGCTTGTCTCGCAGCGCCTGCACCTTGTCGGCCAGGGCTTTGTCTTTGGCATTGCGCTCGGCGGTGACGCGCACGTTGCTGACTGCCAGGACGACGACTGCAACCACAAGCGCCGCCGAAACCAGCGCTGCCGTCGCGAGCGCTCCCTTGTTCCGCCGGGCGAACTTGCGGAACCGGTACGCAGTTGAGGGCGGACAGGCTGACACCGGCTCATCGGCCAGGTAATGCAGCACGTCGGCGGCGAAACCGTTGGCCGTTTCGTACCGCCGCGCGCGGTCTTTCTCCA
>CAZWGW010000124.1:0-537 GCA_964633565.1 uncultured Planctomycetaceae bacterium | reverse complement strand
GATCCAGTCGAGGTCGCCTTTTACCAACTGGCTCAGCTTGCGGGGCTCGGTTTTGCGCAGCGCGGCGATGGAGGCAAGCGAAGTAGGTCCCGCCTGTCGGGCGGGACCAGTGTGATCCCGAGCGCCCAACTTGCCAGCGGTCCGGCCCGGCAGGCCGGACCTACTCAGGTCGCTCAGCCGCGTACTCGGCTTCTGCGGCTCCTCCTCGCGAATGATCCGCCGCACCTCGTCGAACGCGGCCGACTGCAGGCGAGTCTTGTCGAACGGCGTCGTGCCGGTCAGCAGTTCGTACAGCAGCACGCCCAGCGAGTAGATGTCGCTCCGTGTGTCGATATCCATGCCGCTCATCGACGCCTGCTCAGGGCTCATGTAGAGCGGCGTCCCCACCAGTTGCGCGAAGCCCGTGAACAGCGTCTTGTCCGTCAGTTGCCCGCTGGTGGCTTTGGCGATCCCGAAGTCGATCACCTTCACCACCGGCTGGTCGTCGTGCAACGTGACCAGCACGTTCGACGGCTTGATGTCCCGGTGGATGATCCC
>CAZWGW010000123.1:12071-13304 GCA_964633565.1 uncultured Planctomycetaceae bacterium | reverse complement strand
GCCTTCCTTCGCTGTGGTCTTCAAGGCCACCTTCGTGGCGCCGGCACAGACCACGGTCGGCTTTCGCCAGGTGGTGGTCAACGGCGTGCCCGTCATTAACGACGGTCAACTGACCGGGGATGCCCGTCCCGGCAAAGCGGTGCGCCGCGATGTCTAACACGATCTCATCCACGCCGCACCGAGTGCCCGTGACCATCGCCTCGCCGGCTGATTCATTTTGATGGTGAAGTACTTCGTGCACCAGCATTGTCCCAACGGCTGTCCAAACATTTAGGTCCATTTCCCACGCCGGCACCGAGTTTTGTCCACCCCGCGAGTTTTTCCCCGACGGATCGGTCACGGTTGCGCAACTCTTGAAGAATACCCAACTTGCATCCACGCGCGGCCACCTTGCGAATGAGTTGACGCTCGCGATCGAATTGACGTGTTTGGATCACCCCTCCTACGATTCCGTGCGATGCGACGCGCAATGAAAGCACTGCTCGTTCTCTCCACCGTGGCCGCCCTGCTCGTGCCACCGGCGGCCGCGGGAGTGGTGTCGCTCCCGGCTTGCCACAATACGGACAAGGGGCACGACTGCGCCTGCTGCCGATCCGGTGAGATCACGACGAACGCTTGCTGCCAGGGGCAAAGCGGCGATCGTCCGGCGATGCACCAGAACGACTGCGGCTCGTGCCCGCTCGGTCACTGCTGCGGCTGTTGTGCGGTCGGCGCCCCGACGATGATTCCGTCGGGAACCTCGGTCATCGCCGCCCCGGAATTGGCCACGCCGCTGGCTGTATCTACGGATCGGCTGACGACTCGCAGCGACGAGCCGCTGCTGCCGCCTCCCATTGCCTGACTCCCCTGCTGCTGCGGGAGTCCGTCCGGCAATTGTGTGCCCTGCTTTGGCGCCGGACGATTTGCGTTTCATCCCTGTCAACCGATGGGAGGTTGAGTCATGTCTCGTTTAATTCCAGTTCTCCTGGTTCTTGTCGCGGCCGTGCTGATGGTCGCCGGTACGGGAGTCGTTGCCGCATCGACACAGGCACGGACTGCGTCCTGCGCCTCCGGGTGCTGCGGTGACAACTGTGCGACGTGTTGCGGCGACGCCTGCGAGTTGTGTTGCGGCGACGCCTGCGGCCTGTGCTGCGGTGACGCCTGCGACGTTTGCTGCGGCAGCACTTGCGGTGAATGCTGCGGCGATACCGCGTGCGTCGGTGGGCTCCACATCGGTTCGAAATCGAGCACGTG
>CAZWGW010000123.1:0-12061 GCA_964633565.1 uncultured Planctomycetaceae bacterium | reverse complement strand
CTGCGACGTTTGCTGCGACACCGCCTGCGGTGAATGCTGCGGCCATGCCGCCAGCGTCGGCTGCTGCGCCACAAAGTGACCGGCTGACGTCAACTGCTGTCTGATGGACGGCCCGCCCGGTCATTTGCCGGGCGGGCCGGTTGTATCCGGTTGTAAGTGCCGCGCGTTGAAGCCGAATCCAGCACGTAATTGACGCAAAGCCGCTGAGGCGCAGAGATTCGCCAAGAGATTCAGGTCTCCGAAACGTAAAACCTCGGGGACGCGATCAACTGATCGGACGAATCTGGAAAATGGTGGTTCCTTTGCTCCATCAGCCACTTGCTTCTTTGCGAGCCCTTTGCGCCTCAGCGGCTTTGCGTCAGAACCTATGCCAATGACGGCAATCGGCGTCGAGTGCCGCGACTGTTTGTGTTGATCACACGAAATGATCACTTCAGGTACGTCGTCAGCCACTCCTGCAGATACGCGTATTCCGCCGGCGGCAGTGCGTGGCCCAGGTGATGATTTCGCAGACCGAGCCGCGTCGGTTCGCCGTAGAGTTTCCAGACAGGCAGCGCGGCTTCCAGCAGCGGCCACGAACGGTCGCCGTCGGCCGCGCCGCGTCCTGACTCGCCCGCCAGCACCAGGAAAGGCCGCGGCGCAATCAGCGCGAGCAACTGATGGTGATTGAGCGGAAAGCTCTCGGCCTGAATGGCCGGGCCGAGATACCACGGCGCGTCCCAGTTGGTTGAGCGGAAGCCCAGCCCCCCTTCGCTCGCCACGGCCGCTTTGATCCGTACATCGAACGCGGCCAGGTAGAGCGTCTCCTTGGCGCCGAGGGAATGGCCGCACGCACCGATGCGGTCGGCATCGACCTCCGGCAGCGAGACGAGCACGTCGACGCCGCGCATCGCGTCGTACAGCATCTTGGCCATGCCGAGAGAGCCTGGATGGCGCTCCCGGTGCCGGGCGACGGCCTCGTTGTAGTCGGTGACATCCTGCCACAGGAAGCACCGTGGGCAGAAGACAATAAAGCCGTTCTGCGCCAGCTTCTCACCGATCGCCATATCGCTCGGTCCGCTCACGCCGGCAATCTCGTCGATCGACTTGTTCGTGGTCTGATGGAGCGCGACGATCCCCGGTCGCTTGCGGCCATCGCGTGTTTTGCCACCCCGCAGGAGATAACCTTCGACGAACGAACCGGGTTCGCCTTCGTAACGGACCAGTTCCCTCGACAAGGGGCCCACGAGTTCGGACTTGAGCACATCCAGTTTCACGGGCGGCCTGGGATCAGGCATCGGTCCGAGGAATTTCAGCCATTCCTCGCGGATCTGCTGGCGGTGTCGTTCCCAGGCGTCCTGCGACGTAATTGCGTGTCCGTCGCGGTTGATGAGCAGGGGGGCCAACGTGCCGATCCCTTCCCGCGGTATCTCCGACGGCGGCGTCTGGACCTCCGGCAGCCAACTGACGTCTTCGCGAGATGTGCCGACAGCCGCAGCCGCTCCAGCGTTCTGGAAGTCGGTCACGGTCACGATCCAGCGTTCCCGAATCTCGATGCCGGGCCGACGTTCCAGCGTCCCGGAAACTTGTACCTGCTTGCCGTCAAGCTTTTCTGCCGACTGACGGAAGTCGGCATGTTTTCCGAAATCGAGTTCCCACGTGACGCCTTTGGCGGTGATCGTTGTGCCGGTCGTTTCGCCGCCGATCGCGACGATCCCGGTGTGCAACGTCCCGACGACAGTGACGGTGATGGAGTCTTCAACCATGGGATTGGCGTCCACGGCACACAGCAATCCGGTCAGAGAAAGTACGGCGAACATTGTGACGGACCTCTTCACTTCGAAAAGAAACGCACGAGCCACTGAATCCCGTCGTTCTACCACCTGTGTGCAAATGCCGGTAGGATGAAGCCGCCGCCTCTCCCTGTTCCTGTGGCACAACTCTCAAATCGAAGCATCGGCACTCTCCAATGGCCGAATGCCGGTTCGAAACACTCAGGAGAATCAACATGAACCCCAGCCCCACCCGGCATCAAGCGATCGAGACTCCGCTGTCCGTCAGCCGCCGCCGGTTTCTCCAGGCGGGTGCCGCGTCGTTGGCCTTCTCTGGTTTTGCGGTGCGCGCCGGCGAACCCGCGGCAAAGCCGAAGCGGGTCGGCCTGATCGGCGCGGGCTGGTACGGGAAGAGCGACCTCTGGCGGCTGATTCAGGTCGCCCCCGTTGAGGTCGTCTCCCTCTGCGATCCCGACCAGCACATGCTGGCGGAGGCTGTCGAAATCGCGAAACAGCGACAGGCATCGAAACAGGCGCCGCGGACGTACGGCGATTACCGCGAAATGCTGAAGGAGAAAGATCTCGATATCGTGCTCATTGACTCGCCTGACCACTGGCACGCATTGCATGCGATCGCGGCGATCGAGGCGGGTGCGGACGTTTACGTTCAGAAACCGGTCAGCACCGACGTCCGCGAGGGAGAAGCCATCCTCGATGCCGCCCGCAAGCATCAGCGCGTGGTGCAGGTCGGCACACAGCGGAAGAGCACGCCGCACCTGATCGACGCCAAAAAACAGGTGGTCGAGGCGGGACTGCTCGGCACGGTCGGCCACGTGGAACTGTGCTGCTACTACCACATGCGGGCCAACGGGAATCCCCCGGTCGAACCGGTCCCCGATTTTCTGGACTACGAGATGTGGACCGGGCCGGCTCCCCTTCGACCCTACGACGGCCTGCCACACCGCCGCTGGTGGCGGACGTTCATGGAGTACGGCAACGGCATCATGGGGGACATGTGCATCCACATGCTCGACACCGCGAGGTGGATGCTCGGACTCGGCTGGCCAAGGCGCGTCACCTCAACCGGCGGCATTTATGTGCAGAAGGAAGGAAAGTCGAACATTGCCGACACGCAGACGGCCACGTTCGAATTCGACGGATTCAATGCCGTGTGGCAGCACCGCACGTGGGGGACGCCGCCTGACCCCGAGTACCCCTGGGCACTGTTCATTTACGGTGACAAGGGGACGCTCAAAGCGAGCACGAACAGCGCGGACTTTGTCCCGTTCGGCGGCAGCGCCAAACCACTGCATTTCGACTGCTTCTTTGAACGGGAGAAGTATCCCGAAGACCTGACCGAGAAAGCTATCGAGTTGAACGCGGCCCCCGCGACACGGCGGCACATGCTCGACTTTCTGGCCGCGATCGAGTCCCGCGGTCGGCCGGTCGCCGACATCGAGGAGGGTTACATCTCCACCGCAAGCTGCATCCTGGCCAATCTGTCGATGCAGTTCGGCGGCCGCCCGCTGAGTTATGACCCGCAGCAGCGGATTGTCACCGGCGACGAAGCAGCCACCCGGCTCCTCCGCCGCCCGTACCGCGCGTCGTGGAAACATCCCGGGCAGGCATGACCCGGCGCAATTGTCGGCGATTCCCGTACCGTGGTCACAGGATCGACACATTCGTTCAACCCGCGATACACCTGATGAACTGCACTCTCGCCAGTGTGACGGCCCTGCTGCTCGTCATTCCCACGATATTGAACGCTGCTGATGCCGACGACCCGATCGACATCGGCTCGCGCCGCGAACTGTTCGTGGACAGTGCCCTGATCGAAACCCTGCGCGACGCCCGGCGCGAGTTGCATCATCCATTGGCGCGGGAGATCGCGATCGTGCATGACGCTCCCTGGGAGGGGGCCGGCAGCGGGTATCACTCGGTCATGCACGATGGAGACCTGTACCGGCTGTATTACCGGGGCTCGGCGCTGGGGGTGGAGAACGGGCGGCTGAAACTCGGACGCGAGGTCTACTGCTACGCGGAGAGCCGCGACGGCATCACCTTCACGAAACCCGAACTGGGGCTGCACGAATACGACGGCTCGCGGCAGAACAACATCATCTGGACGGGGGCCGGCACGCATAACTTTGCTCCCTTTCTCGACACGCGTCCCGATTGCCCGACGGAATCGAGATACAAGGCGCTCGGGGGGACCGCACAGGAAGGGGGCCTGTTCGCCTTTCACTCGGCGGACGGCATCCACTGGTCACTGATGCGCGACAAGCCGGTCGTCACCGAGGGGGCGTTCGACTCCCAGAACCTGGCCTTCTGGGACGCGGCCGCCGGCGTGTACCGGGCGTACTTCCGCACTTTTACGGAGGGAGTGACGACCGGCAAGGTGTGGCAGCCGGCCGGTTTTCGCGCCATTCGCACGGCGATGTCCCGCGACTTTCTGCAGTGGCAGGACTTCGCGGACCTGCGCTACAGGGACTCGCCTGCCGAGCACCTCTACACCAACCAGATTGCGCCGTACGATCGCGCGCCGCACATCCTGATCGGCTTCCCGACGCGCTACGTCGAACGGGGCTGGTCCGAGTCGATGCGGGCCTTGCCGGATCTCAAGCAGCGCGAGGAACGGGCCGCAGCCCACCTGCGCTACGGGACGGCCCTGACCGAGGGACTGCTGATGGCCAGCCGCAACGGCGTCGACTTCGAACGCTGGAATGAAGCCTTTCTGCCTCCCGGCCCTGAGCGGCCCGGGACGTGGTTGTACGGGCATCAGTACATTGCCTGGCACACCGTTAACACAGCGGCCTCTTTGCCGGGTGCGGCGCCAGAATTGTCGCTGTACGCCACCGAAGGATCGTGGCACGGTCCGGGGAATGCCGTCCGACGCTACACGCTGCGAACGGATGGTTTCGTTTCGATCAATGCCCCATTGAAGGGGGGCGAACTGATCACGAAACCGCTGAGGTTTGCGGGTGACCAATTGACGCTGAACTTCGCGACGTCAGCCGCGGGCGACATTCGCGTCGAGATCCTGGATGCCGATGGCAAGCCGAATTCAGGATTCACTCTCGATGACTGCGCGCCCCTCTTTGGCGATGCCATCGACCGGGCCGTCACCTGGAAAGATGGCGTCGACGTCTCCCGGCTCTCCGGCAAGCCGGTGCGGTTGCGATTCCTGTTGCGTGACGCGCACCTGTTCGCCATGCAGTTCAGCAACATCATGCAGGTCGTCAAACCATGATTCGTCGAGAATTTCTGCAGGCGACGACTGCCTCGCTCGCGGCAGCCCTCTTGAACGCGATGGCCCAGGGCGGTGAGGCGCGCGGGCGGCCGCGCATTCTGTTGCGGTCGTCGTGGCAGACAGTGAACATCGGCGACATCGCACACACGCCCGGTGTCCTCGCACTGCTGGAGCGCTACCTGCCCGCAGCGGAAATCCGCCTGTGGCCCAGCCGCGTCGACAACGGCGTCGATGAAGTCCTGCGGCAGCGGTTCCCGACGCTCACGATCGTGCAGGGAGCGGCCGCCCTGGAAACCGCCTTTGCCGAGTGTAACTTCCTGCTGCACGGATCGGGCGCGTCGCTCGTCGCCGAGAAAGACGTCGTCCGCTGGAGCAGCGAGACCGGCAAGCCGTACGGCGTGTATGGCATCACGCTCCCGACCACCAGTTCCACGGCGACCAGGCCCACGCCGGTTGAGGTCTTTGCGAGAACAATCGGTGTGCTGAGTCAGGCGCGGTTCGTGTTCTTTCGCGACTCGGCATCGCTGCAACTGGCGAAGGATCGCGGTTGCACCTGCCCCATCATGGAGTTCGCACCGGACGGCGCGTTTGGCACGGACCTGAAGGACGACGAGCGCGCAACGGCGTTTCTGGAGCAGCACGGACTGCAGCAAGGCCGATTCCTGTGCTGCATCCCGCGGCTGAGGTACACGCCGTACTGGGTCATTCCGGAAAAGAAGACCCCGCGCGACGAAGTCAAGCACGCGCGCAACGAGGCTATGAAGGAGCACGATCACGCGCCGCTGCGGCAGGCCATTGTCGACGTCGTCCGCCACACGGACATGAAGGTGCTCATCTGCCCGGAGGACCGCACACAGATGGCCGTCGGACGGGAATTGCTCTACGACCCGCTCCCCGACGACGTCAAACGGCAGACCGTGTGGCGCCCGGATTACTGGCTCACCGGCGAAGCGATTTCCACCTACGTCCGCAGCGCCGGCCTGTTCGGCAACGAAATGCACTCCCCCATCTTGTGCATTGGCCAGGGCATCCCGGCGATCGTCTGCCGCTGGGCCGAGCAGACGAGCAAGGGGCTGATGTGGCGGGACATTGGACTGGGCGAATGGCTGTTCGACTTCGACCACGAGGAGGACGTCGCGCGCCTGCCGGCCGCTGTGCTCGCCTTGGCGCGGGACCCCGTGGCGGCCCGTGAAAAGGCTGCGGACGCGCGGCGCTTCGTGCAGCGCCGGCAGCAGGAGACGATGGCGATCCTCGCGAGTCAGTTCGAGGCCTGATGGACGCCCGCAACGCACGGCGTGAGACCGGCGACGCGTTCCGCTTACGGATCTTCGCGAATGCGCATGTTCCGGAACTGCACTTCGAACAACTCGGCCTGCAGACCGATCCGCCCCTCCGTCAGTTCCCCGGCCTCGCTCGTGCAGATCGGCACGCCGTTGAGCGTTGAACTCAGCGTCCCGTCGCGGGAGACGATCTCGACACTGTTCCACTCGCCCACCGGCTTGCGGGCCGACTCGCGCGCGGCGTGATCGTCCTGAATCACGAGGTCCGGCGCGCCGCCGTTGCTCTTGATCGAGCACATTTCGACCTGTTTCCCCTGCACCTCGAGGGAGCGCGGCCAGACCTTGTGCGGCTCCTGGATGTGGATCATGAAGCCGGTGTTGCACTTGTCGAGCTCGGCGGCGTCCGACGCGCCCACCGGGGGAACGAATCGATACTCCAGTCGCCAGGTGAAATTGCGGTAGGACTTCTGCGAGTGGGCGTATCCCTTGGGGTTTCCGCTCGTGATGAGCATGCCTGTTTCCTCGCGCCAGGTGCCGGCCTCCCCCTTGAAGGGTTCGAAGTCGGTCAGGCTCAGTGCCTGAAAGCCCTCTTCGACCTGAATGGTGGGAAGTGATTCGGGCGCAACGGCAGTTGGCGCGGGAGCACCGATTGGCTCCACGCTCTCCGGGGAGGATTGCGAGCAGCCGCCGATGAGCAGAACGCCTGCGCAGAGGCCAACGCCGCCGCGGAATCGAGCTGGAATCATGTCATCGCGCCTGGGAGCGGAATGCGGGAGGGACGCTTATGGCCCGGCGATGTCGACCGCCTTGAGGTTCCCCCCCTGTCCGCCGACAAGAATCTGACGGCCCTCGGGATGGACTGCAAGCGAGTACGCCCAGCCGTCCAGAACCGGGCGATCTTCCAGGACCTCCACGGTGTCGGGGTCGATGCGCCGCAGGTGGCCGTCGCGGCAGGAAACGTACAGGGCCGCGCCGTCCGGGGACCATGCGGCGTCAAGTCCGGCCGAGGGGAGTTTCGCCCAGCGCACGAGCCGGCCGATCGTCGGCTGCCAGAACCGGATGGTCCGGTCCTCGCCGACGGAGGCGATCATCGGCAGCGCGGCGGGGTCCGCTGACGGACGCTCGACGATCGCAACGACGGCGCCCGTGTGATTGTTACGAGTGAATTTCGCTTCACCGGTGGAGACGTCCCAGACGCGCAGGCTCTGGTCGAGGCCGCCCGTCACGAGCGTCTTGCCGTCCTCCAGAATGCACACGGCAAGGACGCCGCGCGAATGACCTTCAAGGACCTCAATGTCATTCCCGAGTTCCGCATGGCGAATGCGGCACGTGTGGTCGAGACCGCCGATGGCGAGGGTCGCCCCGTCCGGATGCCAGTCGATGCTGTAGACCAGGTCGGTCGGAGACGTGCTGCGCCAGGCAAGTTCGATATCGGGCCAGGTGAAGAGTTCAACGGTCCCCCTCTCGCCCGGAGTGCCCCCGGCGACAGCCAGGCCCGCTCCGTTCGGAGAAAACGCGAGATCGTGTACGTGCCGCAGTTCCGTTTCGAGAGAGCGCTCCGGCTGCAGTGCCGGCCACGAGAAGACGTGGATGCCGGACTGCGAGGCGACGACCACGGATTGGCCGTCCGGCGCGAAGGCGAGCGCCGTGATGGGCGGTTGCGCCTCATCACTGCGGGCCGCTCCCGCACCGAGTGCCATGACGATGGTTGTTGCAACGATGCCGCCCGTGGAAAGTACTCTTGTCATCGAATGTGCAACATGTGGAATCGCGGCACGCGTACCGCGCGTGATCAGGCGCGGACGAATTGATGCATGCCGATTCAGCGGGCTGACGCCCGCCGCTCGCCGGGGTTACGTGAGCAGTTCATTGATCACCGTGCTGCCGTGCGGTGTGATCCGCACGGGGCGGCCGTCGGCTGTTTGCAGTTCCGTCTGCGGATCGATCCCCAGCAGCGCGTAGATGGTCGCCGCAAGATCGGACGGCGTGACAGGACGATCGAGCGGGCTTTCGCCCACCGAGTCGCTGCTGCCGATCACCTGTCTCCCGTTCACGCCGCCACCCGCCAGCGCCACGCTGAACACCCGCGGCCAATGGTCGCGGCCGCCGGCCGGGTTCAGCTTCGGAGTGCGGCCGAATTCGCCCATGACGACGATCAGCGTTTCGTCCAGCAGACCCCGTTCGTGCAGGTCGTCGATCAATGCCGAGAACGCCAGATCGAGCGAGGGGACGAGTCCCACGGGAACTTGCGCGCCGGTGTAGCCCTCTTTCAGGCGGGTATAGAGACTTTCGTGCGTGTCCCAGCCGGGGTTGATCACGCTCACGAACGGCACGCCGCGCTCGACGAGCCGGCGTGCGAGCAGGCAACTCTGGCCGATCGTACGGCCGCCGTAACGCTGCCGCACCACCTGCGGCTCGTCCCCCAGGTCGAATGCCCGTTTGGCGTCAGAGGAGGTGATGAGGCGGTACGCCTGCTCGAAGTCCGGGTCCTGCGGCGCGTCTTGAGTGGCATCGACGAGCCGGCTGAAGCCGTCGAGCCGCTGCACGAATTCGCGCCGACGGCTGAGCCGTTCGACGTCGAGACCGCGATAAAAGTCGAGGTCATAGACCTGGAAATCGGGCTTCGATGGATCGCCGCCGACAGAAAACGGCCGCACCTGCGAGGGAAGATATCCGTGCCCGCTGAACCGCGCACCGCCCACGCGGTAGTTTGGAATGGCAATGTTTGACGGCAGCACCTGCGTTTCCTGGCGGAGGAATGCGCCGACCGCGTGGAACGAGGCATATTCCAGCACGGGGGTCGGTTTGTAGCCGGTGAGCAGATAGTGCGTGCCGAAATTGTGCTCCCCGAGCGGCGACGTCATCGAGCGGACAATGGCCACATGGTCCAGGCGTTTGGCCGTCTCCGGCAGGCATTCACCGATCTGCACGCCGGGCAACGCCGTGGAAATCGCCTCCAGCGGGCCGCGGACTTCGACGGGGGCGTCGGGCTTGAGGTCAAACGTCTCCAGGTGGCTTGGTCCGCCGTCGAGCCAGATGAGGATGCATGCGCGCGCCTTGGCGACAGGAGCGGCGGCCGACGCGCGGCGCAGCGAGAGCAGGCCGGGAATACCGAGTCCGAGGGCGCTCAGGCCGCCGATGCGCAGGGCATCGCGGCGGGTGAGGGGGCTGCGAGATTGGCTCATCGTTCGCCTCGTCAAAATTCCCAAAGCGGCGATCAATCGCCGCACTCCGAAAGTTAAAACGCCGCACACCGCCGAATCAGTGATTCGTCACGAATTCGCGGCAGGTCAGCAACCCCCAGACAAAATCCTCCGCCACGGCGCGGAATTGTTCATCGCCGTCCGCCATGGAGAATTGTCGCTGCCAGTACTCCATTTCACCGTCCGACGGCCGGCGTGACAGGGCGATGAGATAGAATCGATCCACAAGAGAAAGAGCGTGCGGCTGATCAGCAAGCAGTCGGGCCAATCGGCCTTCGGGGTTGGCAAGTCGGGAATTGATCAGGGCGCCGTTCAGCAGGTGCAGTTTCAGCGTCAGGCTGCCTGAGGCGGCGGTCCCCGCGGGGGTCTCACAGGTCTCGGCCCGGTTGCAGCGGCCCAGCACGTCGAGGGCCGGTGAAGGGGCCTGTGAATTCACCAGGCCAATCGCCCGCGTGCCGATCGGTTCCTCGCCGAACTGCTCCGACACACCCGTCACGTCCGCCAGTGCGTCAACCAGCACCTCCGGCTCGAGTGGGCGCACGAGCGCGTGTGAATAGAAACGGTCGTCGTCCGCATTCCCCTCCACCGGCAGCGCGCTGCGCGCATAGGCAGCGCTCTCACAGATCCGCCGGATCGTGTGCCGCAGATCGTAACGATGTTCGATGAAGTCCTCGGTCAGCCGGTCGAGCAGTTCCGGATGCGTCGCGGGATTCGTCGCACGCAGGTCGTCGGTCGGCTCGACCAGCCCGCGTCCCATGAGCGACTTCCAGAGACGATTCACGATCGCCTTCGCGAAGTAAGGGTTGTCGTCGCTGACAATCCAGTCGGCGAGCGCTGTGCGGCTGTCTCCCGTTTCCGTGAGGAATCGCTCTCCCGGGATGCGCCGCAACGCGGCTTCGCCGGTCCGCGGATGAATCACCTCCCCGTTGCCGGAGTCTTTGACGACCCTCCCCCGCTCGATCCCGGCAAAGATCGCCGCCAGGCCGTGGTAATCGTCCTGCGTCCACCGGTCGAGCGGATGGTTATGGCAGTTGGCACAACGCAACCGGACGCCCAGGAACAGTTCGCTGATGAATTCGGCCTGCGCGCGAGCGTCGCCGGTCGTGGTGTAGAAGTTGGCGGGACCATACTCCCAGGTGTCACCCGCGGCCGTGATCAATTCCCGTGCGAGTTGATTGAAAGAAGCGCCTTCAGCCAGTTGCTGATGCAGCCAGTCCTGGTAGGCGCGGGCATCCTCCCCTTCCGGCGAGCGGGGCCGGATGCGAAGCAACTCTCCAAATTTGTACGTCCAGTACGTCGTGAATGCTTCGGATTGCAGCAGGCGATTGACAAGTTGCGCCCGTTTGCCGGGCGATGGGTCAGCCTGAAATTGCAGGGCTTCATCGGGCGTTGGCAGCCGGCCGGTGAGATCCAGGGATGCGCGCCGGACGAACGTCGCGTCATCCGCGGACGGGGAGGCCGGCAGGCGCAGCGTTTGCAACTGATCGTAGACGAACTCGTCAATGAAATTGCCGCGCGGCGCGGAGGCCAGATCGACGGGCTGCTCGGAGAGCGGGACGATCAGTTCCAGCGGGACGACACGGTCGAGGAACCGCGCGATCACCAGATGTCGGCCGCGACGATGCACGATCGCGCGGGCCGAGTCGTCAATCTCGACTGCCGCGGAGTCCTCCGCCGTGAAGACGGTCCAGGGTGTGACGTTTTCCGGTGGTCCGTCGTTGAACTGCGCAGTGGCTTGCAGGGAGACGGTCTCTCCCGGCTGTGACAACACCTGCCGGAGCGGCGTCAACTCAAGGTGCGTGAGTTTGCGGTCTGCCTGACGACCGGCTCCCTCACCGATCCATTGCCGCAGCAGTGCGGCCCCCGGGCCATCGGCATCGAGCGGGTCGCCGCCGCCGTGCTCGACCCAGCCGGTCGGCTTGAGTACGACCAGGCTGTCTTGCGGCGACTTGAGATTGATCCGGCGGCCTTCCAGATCGAGCGCGATCGCCTCGTGGTCGGCGACCGGGTCGCCGCCGTACAGCGACAACTTGAACCCACCTCGCCCGGCGGCCGAGCCGTGGCAGGCGCCGCTGTTGCAGCCCGCCCGCGTGAGAATGGGGACGACCTGCGTGTCGAAATCGACCGCCGAGGTATCACCCGCACTCACCGTGGCGGCAAGGAGAAAGTAGGTCAGCACGCCGGACTCCTGCCTCCCATTGAAACTGAAGTACACCGCGCGACAACGTCTGATTCAGCGACTTCAGTGTAACCTGCAGTCGAAGGCCGGCGAACGCCTATTTGTCCTCTTTCCGGGGTTCGGGCTGCGGTTTGCCGTCGGCGGAGGGATTGTCGGTGAATTCCTTCGCCCATTTCTGCAGATACTCCTGTGCCTTGGGAGTGCCGTAGTCGGCGAGTTTCCCGGCGTTCACGATCGTCCGACCGATGCGACCGATCTCCCTGCGGGCGTCGGGATTCTTCGCCGCATAATCCTCGACGGCCTTCGCCGCCTCGTCCACCTGTTCGGGCGTGGCGTCCCTGCGGATCACGCGTGTCAGCAGCGGCCGCAGATTCGGGTCCTGTTCCGGCGCTCCCCGC
>CAZWGW010000122.1:11792-13314 GCA_964633565.1 uncultured Planctomycetaceae bacterium | reverse complement strand
GGAGCCGCGCTCGCGCCCCGTGACGTACAAGGACGTCTTCTGCACGCTCTACCGCAACCTCGGCATCGACGCCCGGCACGTCACGCTCCCCGACCTGCAGGGCCGGCCGCAGTACGTCCTCGACGAAGGCGAAGTCATCGGCGAACTCGTTTAACCCGTAGCCGCAGGCGAGGGAGGGGCATCGTCCAACGTACACTTCGCCTGCGGCTACGGGTTAAACGACCTTTCTCACCACGTGTGCTGGATATCTGGTGCTGGCGACCGCTCGCGTCACCCGATATCGTCGACGCTGGCGTTCTTCCTCGCGAAACGACGATGTCCCCCGACCCCTACGGCAGCACCCGCCGCGACTTCCTCACCGGCCGCGTGGCCGAGAAAGAACTCGCCCGCGCGCAGGAAGCCTTCGCCGATGCCGTCATCGACGCCGGCGAGCACCGGCCGGTCCCCCAGGGATACGACACCGTCCGCCTCGAGACGCGCGCCATGGCTTGCCCGTGGTCGGTCATCATGGACCCCGGTCAGCCGCAGCAGGTGATGCTCGCCTCCGACGCCCTGGCGATCGTCCATGAACTCGAAGCCCAGATCAGCGTGTACCGCTCCGAGAGTGAACTCTCACGCATCAATCGCACGGCCGCCGATGCGCCGCAAGTCGTGGAAGAGCGTCTGTTCGTCCTCCTGCAGCAATGCCGCGAATTGGCCGCTTCGACCGGAGGCGCATTCGATCCGGTCGTACAATCATTGATCCACCTGTGGCGCAACTGCCGCAACGCAGGCCGAGTGCCCGATCAACGTGAGATCGACGCCGCTCTCGGGGCCACGGGAATGACGCACGTTGTCTTCGACGAAACTGCCCGGACCGTCGCTTTCGCCCGCCCCGGCGTCGGCTTCGACCTGGGCGCCATCGGCAAGGGTTACGCCGTCGATCGCGCGGTCGACCAACTGGACGCGCACGGACTCACCGGCTTCCTGGTGCATGGCGGTCTGAGCAGCCTGTTCGCGCGCGGCGAGCATTACGGCCAGCCCGGCTGGCCTGTCGGCATCAAGAACCCGCTGTTCACCGAGGAGCGTTACGCCACGATCCTGCTGCGTGACCGCGGTATGTCGACGAGCGGCTCGAACATTCAGTATTTCCGCTCCCAGGGCCGGCGGTACGGCCACATCCTCGACCCCCGCACGGGCTGGCCCGCCGAGGGGTTGCTCTCGGTCACGGTCATCGCCCCCACCGCTGCCGAGGCCGATGCGCTGTCGACCGCCTTCTATGTCATGGGACTCGAAATCGCCCTCGCATGGTGCGATAATCACCCGGCGATCGGCGCCATCCTCATTCCCCACCCACCCCACGGCCGCCGGCTGGAACCCATCGTTCGCAACATCCCGAACGATGTATTGTACTTTGAAGAGCGGGCGATGAAGGATGAGAGCTGAAGGATGAGAGCTGAAGGATGAGAGCTGAGAGATCGGGGATAACCGCCATCCGAGTCCTTTCCGCCCTCATCCCTCATCCCTCATCCCTCATCCCACA
>CAZWGW010000122.1:9839-11782 GCA_964633565.1 uncultured Planctomycetaceae bacterium | reverse complement strand
TGATTTCCCAACTGAGAGCGTCCCCCCCGTGAACGAACTGAAGCGTGTCAGCCTGATTGCCGTCGTGTTCCTGGTCCTGCTGCGGATGTCCATCGGCTGGCAGTTCCTGTACGAGGGGCTGTGGAAATACAACACCCTCGACACGGCCCAGCCCTGGACCTCCGAGGGCTATCTCAAGAACGCCCAGGGACCGTTCCGCGACCACTTTCGCAACATCACCGGGGATCCGGACGACCTGCATTGGCTCGACTACGAGTTCATGGGGGGCAAGGACGGGAAGTGGGACAGATGGAGGGACAGGTTCATCGCGCATTACGGTCTCGACGAAGGTCAGGTCGCGAAACTCAACGAACTGCTGGACGGCAAGCCGCAGCACGCTGTGCCGCTCGAAGAAGTTCCCGAATCGGCGCAGGAAGCGATGAGCAAATACGTGAACGCCAAGGAAGGACCGAAGTACGATCCGGCGTCGAAGCAGTTCACGGCCCCTGGCAATGCGCCGCTGCTCCCCAGCGAAGCCGCCGCGCTCCTGAGCAAGGTCCCCGTCGTCAAGGTCCCGGGGGGCTACTCCAAACCGTTTGACAGCGATGACCCAGTGCCCGGGATCGTGCCGCCCGATCCGGTGGACCTCAAGTTCTATCAGGCGATCGAAAAGCTCCAGCAGGAGTCCGCGAAACTCGGCTACCGCCAGCGCCTGGCTGCCCTGCTGCGCGGCAACCCGGACAGTGTCGGCGTGCTGGCGGTCCTCAAGGACGGCCGCAGCTACGAAACAGTCATGGCCTCCACCGTTGACGAAGCGAAAGCACGGGAGGCGATCGTGCTGCGTTACGGGGAGGTCCAGGTCTACAAGGACCTGCTGGCCGAGTACGACCGGATGCAGCGGCAGGCCGAGATCGATTACGAGGTCGACCACCTGACGCGCATCTCCAGAAAAATCCAGGCCCAGCGCGCTGCCGTTGTCGGCCCGGTGAAGGCACTGGAGGCCGAATTGAAAAAGGGAGCCCTGCGCGAGCTTGACCTCAAGCCCGAACAGGTTGCCCGCGGCGCCTTGCCGCCGGACAAGCAGTCGCAACTCTGGCAGGTCGACCAGGCGACGATCTGGGGCCTGATCATTCTGGGTTCGCTGCTGATCCTCGGTTTCTGTTCGCGCCTCGCGGCGCTGGGGGGCGCTGTCATGCTGGTAATGTTCTACCTCCCCGTCCCTCCCTGGCCGGGCGTGCCGTATCCCCAGGAGATGCTCGGCCCCGAGCACAGTTACATCGTCAACAAGAACCTGATCGAGGCGATCGCGCTGCTGGGCATCGCAGCGCTCCCGACAGGCTCGTGGTTCGGCGTCGACGGCCTGATCCGCTGGATCTTCCGCAGTGGGAAGCCAAAGACTTAGCGACGTGTTTCGCTCCACCTGCCGCGTTCCGCAACAGTCGGAACGTCGCTGGATGTCCCGATCGATGCGAAGCTTCCGGTTGCGCCGCGCCACTCCTTCTGCCACCCTGGTGAATTCCCGGGCCGCGCGGCCGCCCGTGACCTAGGCTTCCCGATCACATCCACCATGCCGCGTTCGCGGCGGGGACCGCGGTTCGGGACATCCCCGACTGCTGTCGCTGGTCATCTCTCAACTCGCGCAGTCCTGCACGTCACGAGACGGCCATCGTCAAGTCTCCTGCTTCCCGCAAGGGGAGCGAGATCGGGACGCAGACACATGAACTTCCGCTTTGCGAGACGTGTTTCCGCGATTGCGGCGCTGGCCCTCCTGATTCACGCACGTTCTCTGGCGGGCGACGCCGAAGCGAGCGGCGCACGTTCAGAGATCGCCGGGCAAGTCGGCGACATCCACGACTACACGGACAGTGCGGGATATCGCTTTCAGGTGGCGCTCCGCAACCTGAGTTATGTAGGACAGGCGGACCGTACTCTCCTGGAGCGCAAGGCAGATGGATCATTCACCA
>CAZWGW010000122.1:0-9829 GCA_964633565.1 uncultured Planctomycetaceae bacterium | reverse complement strand
CTGGCATTTCGAGACATTCGCCTGACGATCGGCCAGATTTCCATGTCCGGGCAGCCCGGCAGCGCCACGTGCGGCCCGACCATGCTGCACATCGGCCAACAGCGCGAGATCTGGGTCGCGTTCGATTTCGAGCGCGACGCCGACGCCACTCAGACATTGGAGTTTTCAGGCAGCCGCTGCCAGATCGCGCACGACAACTGGACCATCGGCTCGCCCGCGTGGGTGCAGACCTCCGGCCTGTTCATGTCGCGGAGCAAGGTGGCGAGCGGCGTCCGCAGCGGCCTGGCCGGCAAGCGGGAGCGGATTGAACAGGAACTGCAGCGCATCGCCTATGCCGTGCTGGGAAAATCCTGCTCCGACTCGGGCGAAGTGCCGGCGGATCACGACGTCTTCGAGACGGCCGTCGCCGCGCGACTCGTGCGGGACGGCCATCTGGCGGCGGCTCCATCCGCCGTCGGCAGCGTGTCATTTCCGTTGACCGGATTTGTCCAGGAGCGGCCGGAACCCATTCGCCCGCAATGAGTCAGTGCAGTCGGGTTTCTCCGAAGCCCGCATCGGCCCTCACAGAGCTTATCGTCCATTACACTTCACACTTCCTCAACCGCACATCCAGACACTCTGCGAATCCCCTTCGCGCCTGTCAGCCGCATGGCTGATTTCAGAGTCCCCTCATCACGTGTGACGCGGGCCGCATTCACTTCCAGTGAACCTGCCTGTCCTTCGCGTTCCGCTCCGGATCGTGATCCCGTTGCACATCGTGTTGAGAGGACATCCCATGAGACTGCATCTGTTGGCGCTCGTTGCCTGGGCCGGCCCATTGGCCGCATTCGCTACCGCCGGCGACCCGTCTGAAGTCTGGCATCTGGACTACACGCGCGCCGCCGCGGAAGCGCAGAAATCAGGGCGCCCGCTGCTGATCCATTTCTATGCGGACTGGTGCGGCCCGTGTCATCAGATGGAGGCGCGGGTCCTCAACCAGCCGGCGGTGCGGAACGGCCTGCGCAACCGCGCCGTGGCGGTGAAGGTGAACTACGACCAGCGCGCCGATCTCGTCAGCCGGTTCAACGTCAGTCTTCTGCCGTGCGATCTGCTGGTCGGGCCCGACGGGGAAGTGTTGCTGCGCACGACCGGATACATCGACGAGACGACGTACGTGGCGCGGATCGAACGGCTCGCGCCCGCGTCGGCTGCGCGTCGAGCCGGTCCCATTGCCATGTCATCCGCGACGATCCGGGACGCCGCCCACGCGCGGCAACTGGGCGCCGTGGAACACGTCGGAATGCGGCTGCTGGCCGATTCGGGGTGGTAACGTCGCCCCCATCCGTGTGCGGCTCCAGTCCGGTCCCTTCGCGGCCATCGTGTCAGGGCCATGCTTGTGGACCGACCGCGATTGTGGAAGGATTCTTCCTGCATCGACCGTTTTCTACTCGATGAGGAGGATTCCGCATGGCCCGATCGGCCCTCGTCCCGTTCGCCGTTCTCGTTGCCTCCTGCTGTTCGGCAGCCGCCGCCGACTCCGTCCCGACTCGGCCCGCCGTCCCCGGCACGCTCGAATTGCATCTCCGCCACCGTGACAAAGAGACCGGCCTCGCCGCGATCAAGGAGGCCCGGTGGCAGACCGCCGAAACGGCGATCATCATCTGCGACATGTGGGACGATCACTACTGCAAGTCGGCCGCTCAGCGCGTCGGCGTCATGGCGCCGAAGATAAACGCCGCGATCACCGCCGCCCGCAATCACGGCGTGATGATCATCCACGCCCCCAGCGGCTGCATGGACCAGTACGACGGCACCCCCTTTCGCCTCCGCATGCAGCAGGCCTCGCTGGCCAAACCCCCGGTCGAAATCGCCGGCTGGTGCCATCTCGACCCGAGCGTCGAGCCCGAAATCCCGATCGACGTCTCCAAATCTCCCTGTGACGACCCTGTGGTCGGTGAAGCGGTCCGTGTGTTCACGAAACAGCACGCCGCGCTCGACATCACCGGCTACGACGGCGTCAGCGACAGCGGCGTCGAAATCTACAACTTCTGCGCTGCGAACGGCATCAAGAACATTGTCCTGATGGGCGTCCACACGAACATGTGCGTCCTGGGCCGCCCGTTCGGCATCCGCCAGCAGGTGCGCCTCGGCATGAACGTCGCCCTCTGCCGCGACCTGACCGACGCGATGTACGACCCGCGCCAGCCCCCCTACGTGAGCCACACCCGCGGCACGGAACTCGTGATTGAGCACATCGAGAAATACTGGTGCCCGTCGCTTGAAAGCGCGGACCTGATGAGCGTGGTGGAAGGTTCAGCCGACCCTGCGACGGCAGGATCGGATGAGAAGGCGGCTGGGGGACAATGATCGGTTCCCGTAATGGAACTTGAGCGACGACCGCGACAGTCTGCACAACACTCATCGTTCCGGCTTTGGCCCCGCGAGCGTGAGGCGAGTGTACATCGAATTCCGCCGGCGTGACGCGTGACAACGCCAGCCTCGCTTTCGCCGTCCAGTCGCTCGCACTACCATGCCCCTCGATCATCCACGTCACGACTTGGGAACCACCTCGCGTCCATGCGTATCGGCATCGTCGGCTATCAGGGGACGGGCAAAAGCACCGTCTTTCAGCTCCTCACCGGCGTCAAACCCGACCCGGCCAAGCACCACACCGGCCAGATCGGCATCGCCTTCGTCCCCGACGAGCGGTTCGACCGCCTCGTCGCCATGTACAAACCCAAAAAGGAAAGCCCCGCCAAGATCGAACTCTTCGACACGCCGGGCCTCTTGCGCGGCGAGCAGACCGGCAACGCCCAGCGGCTCGGCGTCATCCGCGAAGCGACGGCCCTGGCCCAGGTCGTCGGCGCGTTCCTCGGCGGCGACCCCGTGGCCGAAGTCCAGGAATTCATCACCGACATGGTCCTCGCCGACCTGCAGGTCGTCTCCGGCCGGATCGAACGCCTCAAGAAAGAGGTCACCAAGCCGATCCCCAACCGGGCCGAAATCCAGGCCGAACTCGATGGCCTGCTCCCGATCGAAGCCCGCCTCAGCGACGGCCTGACGTTGCACGACCTGGAGTTCAGCGAGGCACTCGAAGCGGCCACCCGCTCCTACTCGCTCCTCTCCCGCAAGCGGCACCTGGTGCTGCTCAACACCACCGACTCGAACGTCGACCAGGCCGTCGTCGCGAAGATCGAGGCCCTCGGCTCCCCCGTCGTGGCCGGCCCGTTCGGCCTGGAACTGGAGGTCGAGCAACTGGCCGAGGACGAACGCGCCCTGTTCGCGGAGGAGATGGGCCTCGGCGAATCTTCCCGCGCACGCGTACTGCGGGCGATCTTCGAACTCACCCATTACATCACGTTCTTCACCTGCGACGAGAAAGAGGTGCACGCCTGGCTGCTCAAACGCGGCTCGAATGCCGTTGAAGCGGCCGGCACGATCCACACCGACCTCGCCCGCGGTTTCATCCGGGCGGAGGTGCAGTCGGTGGAGGACCTGTTGCGGCTCGGTTCGGAAAAGGAGGTCCGTGCCGCCGGCCTGCACCGGACGGAGGGGAAGGACTACATCGTCCGCGACGGCGATGAGATCGTGATCCGCTTCAACGTGTGAGGAGGTGAGGTGGTTTGGTCGTTTGGTGGTTTGGTCGTTTGGTGAAATGTCTGCACCAGGCAACCAAGCACAAAACAACCAAGCCACCAAACACCAATCGACCAAACCACCCCTCTTGCAATACCCCGCTTAACCTGCAAAAATCGCCCCCCGCCGAGCGAGACGCCCGGCGGCCCTCTTCCCCTGTAGCTCAATCGGTAGAGCGAGCGGCTGTTAACCGCTAGGTTCAAGGTTCGAGTCCTTGCGGGGGAGCCTTTCGCTCTGGAGCGAACTCGCGCTCCCCGCCGGTGAACGGAAACGTCGAGCGCGAGAGCGCCCGGCGTTTTGCGTTTATCCCCAACGGGGCAAATAGTTTGGGCGAGACGGAAACGGACGGCCGCGCACACGGTTTCGTCACCGTACGAGAAGGGTCCGAACCGAAGCGAGACGTTTCGGCACGGGCCCCCGACGAAACGGCCCAAAACTCTCGCGATCTCTCTGGTGAACAACCCCCTCCAGGTTAACAACCCTATTCGACACGGGTGCCCGTAGCGGACGCTCAACAAAATGGCCGTCACCGCCAACATCACGATCCCACCGGACGCCCTGGAGGCGTTCTGCCGCAAGTGGAGAGTTCGAGAGTTCTCCCTCTTTGGCTCCGTGCTGCGCGACGACTTCAGACCGGACAGCGACGTGGACGTGCTGGTCTCGTTCGACGAAGATGCTCCGTGGAGCCTGTGGGATCTGATCACGATGCAGGATGAACTGGCCGATCTGTTCGGACGTCCGGTCGATCTCGTCGAACGGGAAGGCCTGCGGAACCCGTTTCGACGCCAACGCATTCTCGAAACCAGGCAGGTAATTTATGGCGGCGGACAAGGATGACACTGCCTATCTCTGGGACATGCTGACGGCGGCCCGCGCTGTCGAGGGGTTTGTCCGAGACTGCGACTTCGACGGCTATCTGGCTGACCTGATGCTCCGTAGTGCGGTGGAACGGCAGATCGAGATCATCGGCGAGGCCGCACGCCGCGTTTCCAAGGAGTTCCAGGCCGCCCATCCCGAGATTCCCTGGCGGCCGATCCAGGCGCAGCGGCACGTGCTGGCGCACGAGTACGGCGAGATCAAACATGACCGCATCTGGCGGGTGGCCACGGTCCATGTCCCCGAACTGATCGAGCAACTGGAACCGCTGGTCCCCAATCCGCCGCAGACCGGCTTGGAAGATCAGTCGTGAACCCTCTGCAATTCGAGCGGATCACGTTCGATCCCCAAGTGATGGGGGGTAAGCCAAGTATCCGGGGCATGCGCGTGACGGTGGGGACGATCGTGGGTCTGCTCGCCAGCGGGGCGACGCCCGAAGAGGTCCTCGACGACTACCCATATCTTGAGCCAGAGGACATCCGCGCCGCCCTCTCCTACGCGGCTTGGCGATGTGAGGAAATCGACGTCCCCCTGTCGCAGCCATGATGCTGCCCCTTTCCCCGAATTGAGTGAGAACGGACGTTACGTGACCACAAAGGCGAAGAAGAAGTTCCCGGATCGAAAGATTTCCGAGACATTTCTGCACTTCGCAGAACCGTTGCTTGATGCGCATGGTCCGCGTGCGACGCTTGCCCAAATGGAGGAGTCGCTCAAGTTGGCGTTCACGATCTGGAACGCCGTCGTTTTCGACGACGCCGTGGGAGACTCACATTTCATCGACGGTGTGCGGAGTCACACTGCGCATGACTGCGACCTGGCTGCATTTGTCGAGTTCTTGATCTTCCGGAAGCGGAGCGTCTTCGGGCACGATCACCGGCTGGTCGGCGAGTTCAAACTGCGACGCAACGGAGGGGAGTGGCTTCTCCGGGCCGAGGCGCGCGATCCCACGCCCAAGAGCCGCGTAACCGAGTGAATGCCCGCAGTGTGCCGCCGCTCTGCGTGCGTTTGCCCGGGCGAACTGCAGTTGACACGGAGGGGAGATTGCGATGTCCATGTCCTTTATCGCGATGAACCGGCTGGTTGAGGAGCGGGCCGGCGAGGACGAGGCCTACCGTCGGCAGCTCACGCGCAGCCGCAAGTGTACGCTGTCCGACGGTCGCGCTCTCCCGGACGAGGCGCTCCTGGAGAAGCTCCGGTCACTGGGGCTGAAGGAAGCCAGTCGCGACTGGCTGGATCGCTTCAGCCGGAATTGCCCGTCGGCTCAGGCACTGGCCACTACCGTTACGAAGCACAGTGGCCTGAGCGTGCCCGCCGACCAGCTCGACTGGGTCTGGATTGCGCTGGTCTGCCTGTGGGAGCGCTGGTTTCCCGACCGGCCGAACTTCGAACTGCTCGATGACTGGATGCAGGCCGGCTACGAAGCCCAGGAACGCGACGAGCCGCTCGAAACTGCGCAACTCTGGCTCCGGGCCTGGCGCGGCATTGAGCAGTTGCGGACGACATTTCACATCGGATCAATCGAACAGTTCGATGAATGGTTCGGTGGCACTCAAAGCGTGTTCAACTGGGTGCAGGACTGTTCGATGGCGTTGCATCACGCAGCGCTCACCGATCACTCCTTCGAACAGGAGCGGTTGGCCTTCTGTAATGCCGTGCTGGAACTGGCGGCAAAATCCGAGCGTGACAAATCGCTGATTGGACTATTCCGGCAGGACCTGGCTCAGTCTCACGCCGATCTGGGCCAGTACGAAACCCTGGACCGCCTCTGCACGGATTGGCTGCGCGACGATCCGCAGTGGGGCTGGGGATGGATTGCCTGGTCTGACGCCTATTACACGTTCGCTCCCGAGGAACGCAGCGATCCTGTCAGGGCGGAACAGATTCTCAAGGACGGCCTGGCTGTTCCCAATCTCCGTGACCGCGAACACGTCTCCGAGCGCCTGGCGGACCTCTACGAGGAAACCGGGCGGCCGACAGATGCCGCTGACGTCCGCGAACAGCACGGCCGACCCCTCGACGCCGACAGGGAATTGAATGTTGAAGGGACAGGGTCGCAAGCGACCCTGAACAGCGAGGACTTCCACCAGCCGATCATCTCCGTGCGGCCGCCCGCCGGCGATTGGGACACGGACTTGGAGGACGAAGGTCCGCGGCCGTCGGACATGACCATTGTCAACACCGCCCACAAAATCGGCCGCAACGAACCCTGCCCCTGCGGCAGCGGCAAAAAGTACAAGAAGTGTTGCGGCGCGGGATAAGGTACGGCCACGCCGTTCCCTCGCAAAGCCCGGGGTCATCCCGGCGCGCCGGGACACCCCGGGGAAACGTCCGCCCCCAACCGTGCCGTTACGCCGCAGGCGTTGCATCATGCGTTGGATTCCGACTCGACGCGTGTGCGCGCAATGTCGTCGCGTCACTCCGTGACGCGGACAATCGCCCGCCGGGCAGCAGATTTGGCGCAAAGAATGGCCCTCGGGTCCTGGTCTGGTCCGGGTTGCATGCGACGCGTACCTCAGCGGTCCAGCGAGAGCGACGGATCAAACGGATGAAGTCTGCGCGCTGGATCCGGGAGTCCTTGCAGCGGATCTGTCATGTGAGTTGTGTCTTCGTTCGGAAACCGCCGTGAGGGGCCTTGACATGGCGGTTGCAGGTCAATCGCGAGCAATTACGCGCAAGGCTTCTTCCCCACCGCGATCGGCAGCGCGTCGTTCCGCGGTCCCGGTTCTACCGCGCGGACGAACCAGTTGCCGGTGCGCTGTCGTCCAACCCTGCCGCGGGCACACTTCAGGAAGCCTGGAAAAGTGTTTGCTCGGGCAGGCGCATTGCTACAATGGCGGTCAACGCGAGTTGGAATCAGACGCCACTTCGACCGGACGACCGGCATTGATCCCTTTTTCCGGCTCCCCCAGGACGCTCTGCGACGGCATCACCCGCCGCGACCTGCTGCACCTCGGCGGGTTGGGGATGTTCGGTCTGTCGCTGAGCCACGCTCTCCGGTTGCAGGCGTTGCAGGCGGACGAAACGGCCGGGTCGGTCGCCGGATTCGGGAAGGCGAAAGCCTGCATTCTGATCCACCTGATTGGCGCGCCTCCACAGCATGAGACGTTCGATCCCAAGCCGCTCGCCCCCGCGGAGATTCAAGGGGAGCTGAAGGCGATCTCCACCAGTCTGACGGGCGTGGAAATCGGCGAAGGGCTGCCACGGACGGCGGGCCGGCTCGACAAGCTGACCGTCATTCGATCGCTGACGCACCACCTGCCGTTTCATCACGTCCATTATGCGATGTCGGGAATTCCCGACTTTCCGAAAACGGAAGCCGATCCGAACGACCGGTCGCTGTGGCCCTGCATCGGGTCGGTGGTCGACTATCTCGACCAGCAGCGTGAAGGGGAGCGGCAGACGGAGCTTCCGCGGCACATCGCCATGCCCTACGTGATGTATTCGCGCTGCCAGTTCCGTCCGCTGGGCGGCCCTTACGCCGGATTCCTCGGTGGTCGCTACGATCCGATCTGGACCGAGTTCCAGGCGCAGGGAACGCGCGCCGTGCCTCCGTCACTCGCCAAAGGGGACGGAATCGACTGGCTGGACCCGTTCGCCGGAATTCGGCCGGAAGACCGGTTTGAAATTGCGGGACCGACCAGCCTGGGCGCGGAGCTGAGTCCCCGGCGGCTCGGTCTGCGGCGGGCTCTCACGAGCCAGTTCGATGCGTCGCGGCGGTGGATGGACGCGCAGGAACGGGTCCGCACGCTGGGCCGTCATCAGGAACTGGCCTGGTCATTGCTCTCGTCGGGCAAGATGGCGTCCGCGCTCGACCTCCAGCAGGAGCCGATCGCGGTCCGTGAACGGTATGGCATGAATCTGTTCGGCCAATCGCTGTTGGCGGCGCGACGGTTGATTGAAGCGGGAGGTCGCTTCCTCACCGTCTTCTGGGATGCCTACGGCCATTTCACCGCCGGGTGGGACACGCACTTTCAGCACTATCCGCGGTTAAAGGAGTATCTGCTGCCGGTCTTCGATCTGTCGTTCACGGCACTGATCGACGACCTGGAGTCGCGTGGTCTGCTGGAGGAAACGCTGGTGCTGTGCATCAGCGAACATGGTCGCACGCCGAAGATTACGACGAATGTGCCCGGAGCCGGCCGCGAACACTGGTCGCGCGTCTATTCCGGCCTGATGGCCGGCGGAGGAATCGCCCGCGGCAGAGTGGTGGGGAAGAGCGACGCTGTTGGCGGCGATGTCGCCGAGACCCCCATTTCTCCCAAAGACCTGCTGGCCACTTCGTTCCATCTGTTGGGAATCGATCCGCACACGATGGTCCGCGACCAGCAGGGACGTCCGTTTCCCGTTGCGGGGACGGGAACCATCCGTCCCGAGTTGATCGGGTGACGTCTCGCCGCGCCGGGCGAACTGCAAATGAAACGGAGGGGAGTTTGCAATGTCCATGTCCCAAGTCGCGATGAGCCGGATGCATGGCGAGAATTTCCCAGACCTCGACGCCATCATCGCCGAGCTGGATCGCGAGTACGACGGCAAACTGCCGGAGCAGGCGCTGCGGGCCGCTCAGCGGCATCGCGCAGAGATCACACCCCTTCTGATTGAGTTGATCCGCCAGTCGACGCACGCGGTTCGCGCCGGAAATTCATGCGCGGGAAACGGGCAGCTCTTCGCGCTCTTCCTCCTGACTGAGTTCGAGGCGAAAGAAGCCCTGCCGGCCATTCTCGAAGCCGTCTCCCTCCCCGGTGAAGGGCCGTTCGAGTTGTTCGGTGACGCGATCACCGAGTACCTGAGCGGCATTCTGGCCGCATTGGCCGTCGACACGCCCGGCATCGTTGACGAGTTGATTGCGAACCGGGCGCTCAACGAATACGTGCGTTCGCAAGCTGTACAGACCTATTTGCACTGGGTCCGCGACGGACGGCTCACTCGCGAAGAGGCGCTTGATCGGTTGCGTCATCATCTGCGTGAAGCCATCGCGAACGAGGACGGCGACCTCGCCGAGCGCCTGGTTGCAGAACTCGTCTCTTACTCCCCGCGCGAAGCGCTGCCTGAGATCCGGGAGGCATTTCGGCTTGGTCTCGTCGATTCCATGATGGTGGGGATGGACGACGTCGACCGGAGTATTGCCGAGGGCCAGGCAGGTTTCAGGAAGGAATTGGAATGGTGCCGCTCCACGGGTGTGCGGGACACGGTCGCAGAACTGAGTGGCTGGGCCGCGTTCCGTGACGAAAATGAGTCCGGCCGCGCTTTCCGCCAGCCGCCCGTCTCCGCGACGACGCCCGCCGACGATTGGGACACGGACTTGGAGGACGAAGGTCCGCGGCCGTCGGACATGACCATT
>CAZWGW010000121.1:0-13372 GCA_964633565.1 uncultured Planctomycetaceae bacterium | reverse complement strand
CCGTGACGTGATTTTCAACCAGACGACGCATGGAGTGGCAGGGAATTCTGTTTTCCGGTTGTCTGAATCAACCTGCTATGAACGAAGAATCACTGTTTGCCGCCGCATCGTCCCTCCCTCCGGGGGCCGAGCGGGATGAGTTGCTGGAACGGGAATGTGCGGGAAACCCGGCAATGCGGGACCGCTTGCGGCAATTGCTCGCCGCGCATGATGCGGGAACGGGAGTCCTCGACCGGCCCGGCCCCGTCGAGCCGACGGTCCTGCGTCAGTCGGACCAGAGTGACGAACCGGCCGGGCCGCGCATGGGCGACATTATCGCCCGCCGCTACAAGCTGCTGGAACAGATCGGCGAAGGAGGGATGGGGACGGTCTGGGTGGCCGAACAGCTCGAACCGGTCCGGCGGAAGGTCGCCCTCAAGCTGATCAAGGCCGGAATGGATTCACGGTCGGTCCTCGCCCGCTTCAATGCCGAGCGGCAGGCGCTGGCGGTCATGGACCATCCCCATATCGCGAAGGTCCTCGACGGTGGGATGACCGAACAGGGGCGGCCGTACTTTGCGATGGAGTACGTCAAAGGGGTGCCGCTCACTCAGTACTGCGACGAAGCCCGGCTGACGATCGAAGAGCGCGTGCAGCTCTTTATTCCCGTCTGCCACGCGGTGCAGCACGCCCACCAGAAGGGGATCATTCACCGCGATCTGAAGCCGTCGAATATTCTCGTCTGCCTGTACGACGGCCAGCCGGTGCCGAAGGTGATCGACTTCGGCCTGGCCAAGGCGATGCATCAGCCGCTGACCGAGTATACGGTCTACACGTCTCACGGCATGATGCTCGGGACGCCGCTGTACATGAGCCCCGAGCAGGCGGAACTGAACAACCTCGACGTCGACACCCGGACGGATATCTACGCGTTGGGGGTCGTCCTGTACGAACTGCTGACCGGGTCGACGCCGCTGGAAAAGCAGCGCTTCCAGCAGGCGGCCTGGCAGGAAGTCGTGCGGCTGATCAAGGAAGTTGAGCCGCCGCGCCCGAGTCTGCGGCTCAGTAGCAGCGGATCACTGCCGAGCGTTGCCGCCCAGCGGCGCGTCGAGCCGCTGCGCCTGAGCCGGCTGCTGCAACGGGACCTCGACTGGATCGTGATGAAGGCGCTCGATAAGGACCGCGGGCGGCGGTACGAGACGGCGAACGGATTTGCCTCGGACCTGGAACGCTACCTGTGCGGTGAAGCGGTGACGGCCGTCCCTCCCAGTCTGGGCTATCGTTTCCGCAAGTTTGTCCGCAAACATGGCGTCGTGCTCGGAACGGCCATGGCCTTCGCGCTCGTTCTCGTCGGGGCCACGGTGATCAGCACGTGGCAGGCGATCCGGGCGACCGAGGCGCAGAAGACGGCACGGGCAGCGCAATCCGATGCTGAGCACGCGGCGGCGGAGGCATCCGAGGCGCGCATTGCCGAGCGGCAAGCCCAGGAAGCCGCGATGGCGCACGTGCTTCGTCACAATGTGGCGCCATTTTTTGCGGGGGCAATCGGGGGCGAGGGATGGGGCGGCGACGAAGAGGTTTCGCGGGATCCAGAAGCTCATCAGCACATTCTGAAACTGGCGCAACAGATCCCGGCCATCCCGGACCATGTGAGGGCCTTTCGAGAGGCTGCGACACTCATGGTCCTCTGGTACGGGCAATATTACGCTCCCCTCTGGCCGCAGCCGGAATTCCGGGGTTTCCCACTGCACTGGCATTCCGCACTGGCCTCGCGGGTCTCGCCCGATGGGCGATTCCTCGCGGGATTGTCGCCAGACGGAAACCTCCAGGTTTACACGTTTCCAGCATTGAAGCACTGCGGAACCGCGACCACGGGATTTCGGGAAAACTGGCTCAATTATCGCAGCAACGATCTGCCGCTCGACTCGTGGGAATTCGTCGCGTCAAACGCGATCTGGAGTTTGAACCACGTCGACCGAACGGTTTGTCTCTGGTCATTGCCTGACTGTCGGCTAGCAGGATCGCTCGTCAGCCCGGACTTTGACGTGTCGCGAGTCCTGTTTACACCCGATGCATCGCACGGAGTTGTGTTCGGGAAAGGCGACAATGGTGAAGGGGGGCCGATCGAACTCTGGGACATCACCTCGGCGCGGCGATCACCACTGCAAGGCGCGGGTGAGAGCCCGGTTCGAGGCGTTGCCGTCAGCCCCGATGGCGAATGGCTGGCGGCACTGCATCAGGACGGCTCCGTATCAGGAGAGTCACTGCGAACCGGCGTGCAGCTCGGTCCCCTGTCCGCCCCGGCCGGTTCCACCGGGATTGCATTCTCCCCCACAGGAGGCGTGCTCGTCGTCGGCAGCCCGCACACCGTGCGCTGGTTCCGGACCGGGAGCTGGCAGAGCGCCGGGCCGGATGGCGTCAACCCGGCGGCCGTCGGCGAGGAGTCCAAGGGGGAATCGTCTCTCCGGGTTTTGTCGGAAGACATTGTCGGCTTCGCCTTTTCTCGCGCTTTTCGCCGAGGACAGTCTGCCCCCCTGAATCTGATTCCCTATGCCGTCTGCGATGACCTGATTCTGACCTCCGAATGCGATGTCTGCAGTGTCCCGACGGGGGAACGAATCGCACCGCCGCCCGGGCGTCGATTTCCCGATGCGGCGCTGCAGTTTGCGGTTGGGAAGCGCCTCCTTGTGGTTTACGATCGAATCATCGATCTGCCAACGGAATTGGAAGTCGGGGCGTCATACCGTTCGTTTGAGCCGGTGAGCTACGACCGCGACGGCATCGGGTGGTTTGAATGGTCGAATTACAGTGGCGGCGGCTTGAAGAATCTGCAGGCGTTCCCGACGGAACCGTCGGCCGTCGATCCAGTCCTCCTGGAATTGTGGCTGAAGGTGGTCTTGCGCGGGGAACTCAACAGGAGCGGAGAATACGAGCCCTGGGACGAAGCGACCTGGGAGGAACGGCGGCAGGAACTCAGTCGTCACTCGTTGCAATTGGGGAAACTGGAGTTTCCCGGCCAGATTGCCACGCATCGCAACTACTGGTTGCGCGAGGAAGTCGATGCTGCTCCCGATCTTTCTGTCCTCAACGAGGAACAGCGCCAGAAATGGCTGTCGCTGGGTGATCGACTGATCGGGATTGAGCCGACGTGGAAGACGTATCAGCGTCGAGCTCAAATGCATCGCCAGGTTGACCACCCGCTGGATGCGCTCCGCGACGAGTTGGCGGCGGCCCGGTTGGGGGGTGATTACTTCTGGTTGAGCTATGCGCCAACTCCTGATCCCGCGACCGAGATCGCCAATTCGAAACGGCGGCCTGCGGCGGACTATGAACTGGCCCTCGAGTGGTATGACGAACGATGCCGGGTGATACCCGCCGGCAAGGAAAATTGCCTCCTGCGTCCGCTGCTGCTCAAGCGCCTTGGTCGGGACGCCGAGGCGAACGCAGACCTGCAGTCCACGGTGGAGACCTTCCGTCGCGTCGCGGAAGCGGAGGGCAGCACGCCGTCGGACTGGTATCAATTGACGCAACTGGATCTCTCGGCGTCAGACCGTGAACAGTTCCGATCGGATCTGGCCGCGATGGGAACGCGATTCGCTCACCCGGACACCGAAACGGCGGCCCGGATCCTGTATGCGTGCGTGCATGTTCCCGAGGCAATGTCCGCGCCGGAGGACTGGCTCTCTCTCGGCAGACAGGCCGCCGTTGACTCCGCCAACGAGCGCGTCCTCGGGGCCTGCCTCGTTCGTGCCGGCGACTACAAGGCGGCCATTCCGCTGCTGGAACGCGGACAGGGGCGGGCCTGGGACCACCTGTTCCTGGCGCTGGCGCACCACCATCTGGGGAACGGCGACAAGGCCCGGGAATACTTTGAGCGCGCCGTCGGTCAGATCGAAAACGACGACTACCCCTGGGACGAGAACATAGCCAACGAGATGCTGCGGGACGAGGTGGGCGCCCTCCTGAATCCATGACAACAACAGCCCACCGATGCGGCATGCGCGAATCACATCGAATCGCTGGCTGCCGGTGCCATTCCCCCCATCCGTCTACTCCCCATTCCTCTCCGGCGGCCGCACCCCCAGCAACTCCCGCACAAAGAAGTCCCTCATCCGCCGCTCGCCGTACGCCCCGCCCATGCCGTGCCCCGCTCCCGGCACGACGACCAGGTCGAAGTCCTTGTCTGCCTCGATCAGCGCATGCACCACCTGCATGGTGGAGGCCGGGTCGACGTTGTGGTCCAGTTCTCCCACGATGAGGAGCAGCCGCCCGCGCAGGTTTTTCGCCAGCGTCACGTTGGATTGCGCGGCGTAGTGGTCGCCGACGGGCCAGCCCATCCATAATTCATTCCACCAGATCTTGTCCATCCGGTTGTCGTGGCAGCCGCAGGCCGCAACACACGCCTTGTAGAAATCGGGGTACTGCAGCGCGCCGCCCAGCGCGTTCTGTCCGCCGGCCGAAACTCCGTAGATGCCAACCCGCGTCAGATCCAGGCACGGGTACATTGCCGCGGCCGCCTTCATCCACGCCATGCGGTCCGGAAATCCGGCGTCCCCAAGGTTCTTCCAGCAGACGTCATGAAACGCCTTGGACCGATGGTTCGTCCCCATGCCGTCGATCTGCACGACGATGAACCCCAGTTCCGCCAGCTCCTGCGGTCCATGCAGTGGTGCAAACTCTTTCGGCACATGCGACCCCTGCGGTCCCGCATAGATCGCTTCGATGACCGGGTATGAATTCGTCGCATCGAAGTTTGTCGGCCGATAGATCACGCCATAAATGTCCGTCACTCCATCGCGACCTTTCGCCTTGAACCGCTCCGGCGGCTGCCACCCGGTTGCAACGAGTTCGGACCAGTCCCCCTGCTCGAGTTCACACACAATCGCGCCGTCGTCCGTTCGCCGCAGCTCGGTGACCGGCGGCAGGTCGACGCGGGACCAGGTGTCGATCAGGTATTCGCCGTCCGGCGAATACCGCACGCTGTGCATTCCGTCGCCGGCCGTCAGCCGCACGAGCCCACCGCCGTCGAAGTTGATTCGACAGTGGTGCACGTAGTACGGGTCCTGCTCCGCATCGATCCCCCCCGCGCGAAACCAGATCTGTCGCCGCTCCGTATCGACACGGTCCACCCCGCGCACCACCCACTCCCCCTTCGTGACCTGGTTCTTCACTTCTCCCGTTCGAGAATCGTACAGGTACAAATGATTCCATCCGTCCCGTTCCGACATCCACAGGACCTCGTTCGTCTCATCGAGGTACCGGACGAACAGCTTGCTGCTGTAATCGAAGAACGTTGCGCATTCTTCGTTAACAATCGCCGTCGTCGCACCCGATGCCGCATCGACGGCGACAATCCGCAGCACCTGGTGCCCCCGCTGGTTGTACAGAAACGTGAACCGGCTCGAATCGGGCTGCCACCGGATGCCGGAGATGCTCCACGGATTGGGGAACCGTTTGTCGCTGACGGCGATTTCGGTGCGCGACGCCACATCGAACAGGTGCGGCGTCGACACCGCCACGCGATCCCCGGGTTTCAGGTAGTCGAACGAATGCAATTTTGGCTGCAACTGGTCCCGCGGCGATGATTCCACAACGTGGACAGTGCGGGATTCCGCCGGCCGGGTCTGCATTGCGACGAGCTTTGTCGAATCCGACGACCAGAAGAACTCGCCGTCGTAGCTGTTCTCCGGCGTGCCGTTGCGGCTGAGCATGAATTCCTCACCGGTCTCCTCATTCACAATGCCGAGGTTCTGATCGCGGGTGAATGCCCGCCATTTCCCGTCAGGCGACGCATTGCTGCGCCGACGACGCCGGCCCGACTCCGGACGCTCCCGGGGTCCGGGACGCCGGCGGCCTCCATCGGCGGCGCCGATTTCGGCTCGCCCCGGCAGTTCGGGCGCCTCATAGACGCCCAGTTCCCGGCCATCCTCATTGACGACCAGCCACACATGGCCGGCATACGTATGCTGATCGCGCTCGTCTCCTGCCGCCAGCATGCCATAACTGCGGCGCACGCCGTCGCCGTCCAGCCAGAACAGTTCGACCACTCCCGTAGTCGTGTTCGCGAACGTGAGCATCGTCTCCGGCCCGCTCCTCACGCTGGCTCGCGGTCCGTTCCGCGGCGCGAGCGTTGGAATCGACTCCGCTTCCAGTTCCGCCGCGGTCAATTCGCAGGTCTGCAGGTCGCACCGCCACCCCTTCCCTCCCGCGCGAAACAGGATCGTTTTGCCGGTGCGTTCAAACGTCAGTGCCGCGAGCGGCAATGCTCCGGCCGTTGCATCGGCAACGCCGGCATCCCTCAACGACCGGGCGAGCCGCACGTGATCAAACGCCGGTTGCCGCATTCCCCCGGCCACGTCGACGAGCACATATTCCGTTCGGCCGCGCGGCAAAACGTTGCGATACCAGAACCGGGTGTTCCCGGCGAGCCAGTGTGGATCGACGCTGGCCTTGACGACCTTGTCGCGTGTCAGCCTGCGCAGTGATGCGGCCCGCTCGTAATCGGCGGCTGTCCCCTGCCCGTGGATCTGTGCGGTCAATCCGAGCCATGCCCACGCGAGACCAGAGACCGCAATCCGGGACATGCAGTTATCCTCCTGTGAAAGTCGAAGCAGGACGAACACCAAGCGGCGAATTCCCTTCATACGCCGCGCGGATCGCCGCGACAAGTTCGCCTTGCCGTCGTCCCCCGTGACCGTACATGCCCCGGCCGGCCTTACGGCGCGGCATGCGCATCGAGCACCGCCCGGATCTTGCGCGCCAGCCCGTCGCTGGTGAACGGCTTCTGCAGGACGGCGCCGTCCACTCCGGCCGCATGCCGTTCTTCGGTGCAATCGACCAGGAACATGATGTGTGTTTCCGGACTGATTCTGCGCAAGTGCTGTGCCAGCTCCCCCCCGCCCATGCCCGGCATGACGACGTTGGTCAGGACCAGCGAGACGGGCCGCGTCGACTCGCGAATGATGCGCAGACAGTCGCCGCCGTCCACGGCTTCGAGCACGTGATATCCCCTCACCTGGATGATGCGCCGCATGAGCGTCCGGATCGTCTCGTCTTCGTCGACCACGACGATCGTCTCGGTGCCGGTGGGGCAGTCTGCGGGGATGGCGTCAACGATCTGCGTGGCCAGTGTCTCATCCGCCCGCGGAAGGAAGACGTGCATTGACGTTCCGCGGCCCGGCCCTGAATCGACCTCGATGAATCCCCCGCAATTCCGGACGATGGCTGCGACGGTCGCCAGTCCCATCCCGGTGCCGCGACCGGGCGCCTTGGTGGTGAAGAACGGCTCGAAGATGCGCCGCTTCGTTGCGGCATCCATTCCGCAACCGGTGTCAGTGACGGCAATGCCGACATACTCGCCGGAGCGGGCTCCGGGATGCCGCCGGACGTCGGCGCTCCGCAGCGTGAGTGCATGCGTGGAGATTGTGATCCGTCCCCCTTCCGGCATGGCGTCGCGGGCATTGACCACAAAATTGACCAGCACCTGTTCGAGTTGGCCGGCGTCGGCGCAGATCGGGCCGATCGACTCTGCGAGACTCGTCTCCAGGGCGATGTTCGGTCCGATCAGCCGGCGAATCATCCGTTGAATATCCGCCACCAGTTCGTTGGGATTGATCAGCACGGGCTGCTCGTCCTGCCGACGGCTGAACGTCAACAGGCGCCGCGTCATGGTGGCGGCGCGTTGACCAGCATTGAAGATCTCGGTCAGCATCTCGTGCGCGGGGTGGTCCGGTTCCACCTCTTCGCCCGCCAGTTCACTGTAGCTGAGGATCACGGTCAGTACGTTGTTGAAGTCATGCGCAATCCCGCCGGTCAGCAGCCCGACCGCATCCATTTTCTGGGATTGACGGAGCTGCGCCTGCGCTTCGGCCAACGCCGTCTCGCGCCGCTGCAGCACCAGGAATTGCCCGATCACATGCGCAATGGACGCCAACGTCTGACGCAGTTCCGCATCCGGATCGCCTTGTGCCGGATCAGCCAGCGTGACCACGCCGATCACCTGCTGTCGATGCAGAATCGGCATGCCGAAGCCGGCGCTCCGGCCCATCGCCGCCGGGAGAGTGCCATGCCCGGCACGATGATCGGTCAGTTCCGGCATAAAGACGGGCTTCCGCTGCTGCCAGACAATTCCCGGCAGGCCGCTGCCGGGGGGCAGTTCAGTCCGCTCATGCGAATCGCTCCCGGGCGGGTCGCCGTGACGCCGCACACCCCAGGTTGACACGCGGCGCAGCACGCGCTGCTCCGGCTCGACGAGCCACAGTTCCGACTGGTCCCAGCCGGACATTTCGCACAGCGTCTGCAATATTGCCGGGCCGGCATCCTCCACTGTGTGCGCGTCGTCGGCAATCTCCTGGACGCGGAGCAGCGCCTGCCGGTGAAGTTCGGCCTGGCGACGGCTCGTGATGTCAACCAGGACCTCAACGGCGCCATGGACATCGCCCCGCGCGGAATGACACGCCGCAAAAGTGGTCAGCACGTCGACGGCGGCGCCGTCACTGCGCTGGCGCTGCGTTTCGAACTGCGCGCTCCGCTCTCCGGCCAGAATCTGCTGCAGTTGTTGATCAAATTCGCCGCGCCGCGCCAGGGGGACGATTCGTGCCGGGCGGCCGAGGACTTCGTCCGGCCGCCAGCCGAAGATGTGTTCGGCGGCCGGGTTCCAGGACGTGACATTTCCACCGCGATCAAAGCCGATCACGGCCGCCGGAGTGCCGCGCAGCACGGCGGCGAGCGTTTCCGTTGTCGATACCGACTGTTCCCTGTCCTGGCGCCGCGCGATCAGGCGGCTGATCCGTCCTCCCCATTCGCGCAACCTCTCCGCAACGGCCAGACTGGCGGGACGGGAAAAGAACAACTCGAGCCGCCCGAGCCGCTGCCGGTCCAACAACAACGGGACCGAGATCAGCGCAACGATGCGGTGACTGGCGGCCCAACCACGGATTTCGACGGGACCGCGGAGGGGCAAGTCAGCGAGGATCTCGGGGCGATCAGCAATCGACGCCTCAACCGGGCGACACGAAGTATGGTCCAGTGGCACGCAGGGTGTCTCTGACGGCAGTTCCATCCCGGTGGCGGCTGCCAGCCGCACGTCGCCGCTCGCGGCAATGAGCCACAAGCCCGCGGATGCGGCGTCGAACGACGAATGAAGGAACTCGACGATATGGCGCAGCGCAGCATCCACCGGTTCATCGCCGGCGGCCGCAGCCACCAGTTGTGCCACGAGTTCGATGTCCGGGACCTCTGCGCGGTCCGGTCGGGAATCGACGGGAGATTGAGCGTCGTACATGTGCTCCGATGGTGCGGGAATCGGCGGGAGTCCGGCAGCCCAGGGCGCCAGAGGCTGCCGGTCACGCGCGCTTGCTGAAGAGAACGTAGCCTATGGCCGATCGCGCGGAGCGCCGGGGCGGACGCTGGACCCGGAATGCAACCGCGCCACATGCGCCGGTCGCGCGTCAGGGTCGGATACTGCTGAAGGGCATGATCGAATCGATGACGACTGGTTTGCGGATTCCCGGGACTGGCGCGACCGCACTGACGTTTTTGACAGTGGCCGATCCGCGACGTAGGTTTCGACGGCCTCTTGCGCCGAGCGTACGGCGGCGGCTCCCCCGCATTCGGACTGGTCAGGACGATGCAGACACTGATTGCCAGCGACGATCCGTCAGCCGCGGAACGGCTGCGCGCCGCTCTGGTCGAGCACGGAGTGACTTGTCCCCTGTCGGGCATCGTGTCACTCGACGCGGCACGCCAGGCGGTGACGGCCGGCAGCGTCGTCCCGGAACTGACGTTTGTCGTCATTTCCCGGGACGTCGACCGCGCGATCGCCACGCTGGAGGACGTTCGCCGCACCGTGCGGTCGCGGGTGGTGGTCGTCGGTTCGGCCCGCGACCCCAATGTCATCCTCCGCGCCGTGCACGCCGGCCCCGATGATTATCTCGACATCGAGGGAAACTTTGGAGAACAGTTGCAGGGGACTCTGGCCCGGGTCAAGTCGACGGCGGACGACGATGCCGCGACGGGACGGTTGATATCGTTCGTTTCCCACAGCGGCGGCAGCGGCTGCAGTTTCCTGGCGGCCAACACGGCGGTGGCGCTGGCGGGCATGCACAACCGTTGCGCGCTGTGCGACTTCAACCTCCGCAGGGGGGACCTGGCGACGCTGCTCAACCTGAAACCGCGGTTTTCGATCAACGACCTGTCCCGGAACGCGTCCAAACTCGATCAGGGGATGTTCGAGCAGGCGCTGATCCCTCACGATTCCGGGGTGCACCTGCTGGCGGCACCCCCCTCGCTGACGGACGTCCATCCCATTACGCTCGATGCCGCCGACCAGATGGTGAAACTGGCGCGCAGTTCGTTTCCGTACGTCCTGGCCGACCTGGAGGATTTCTTCCACGCGGAACAATTCCATCTGCTCCGGTCGAGCCATCTGATCTTCTTCGTGCTGCGGCTGGACTTCACAGCGCTCCGCAACGCCCGGCGCACGCTGGAGTATGTCGAACGCGAAGGGCTCGACCTGGCACGCATCCGGATCGTCGTCAATCAGTACGGCCGTTCCAAAGAGATTGCCGTGGGACAGGCCGAGAACGTGCTGGAGCGGAAACTGACGTTGTTTGTGCCGTACGACCAGCGGATGGCGGGCGCGTCGATCAACCGCGGCGTCCCCGTGATGTGGGAAGCGCCGAAGTCGAAAGTCGGCCGCGCGGTTCGCAAGATTGCCGAAATGATCGCCCAGTACGATGCGGTCACGGCCTGAGGCATGTCCACTGCCAGGGGAATCTGATCGATGTTCGGCGCCGGCGCCACCAGCAGGATTACCGCCCCCCGGTCCGCGTCGGAACCGGAAGATCGGCTGCTGAATATCAAGAAGGACCTGCACAAGCGGCTGATCGCCGGACTCGACGTGTCCGCCATCAGCCGCATGGACGACTACGAACTGCGACACGAACTCAAGCGCGGCGCTGAGGAGTTGTGCAGTTACCGCTCCGACCTGCTCAGTTACGAGGAGCGGGACCGGCTGATCAATGAACTGATCGACGAAACGCTGGGGCTTGGTCCGCTCGAACCGCTGCTCCGCGATCCGACCATCTCGGACATCCTGATCAATGGCCCCAAGACCGTCTATGTCGAACGCCGCGGCCGGCTGGAGCGCGTGAATGTGGCGTTCCACGACGATAACCACCTGCTCGAAATCGTGCAGCGGATCGCGACGCGAGTCGGCCGCCGGCTGGACGAGTCCAGCCCGATGGTCGACGCCCGGCTGGAAGACGGCAGCCGCGTCAACGCGGTGATCCGTCCGCTGGCGCTCGATGGAGCACTGGTCTCGATCCGGCGCTTCTCGGCGCGTCCATTGCTGGCAGGCGACCTGATTGCCCGCGGATCGGCCACTCCCGAGATGATCGAATTTCTGTCCGCCTGCGCCCGCTCACGGCTGAACATGATGATCTCCGGCGGCACGGGGAGCGGAAAGACGACGCTGCTCAACATGCTTTCAGGTTACATCTCGCACGACGAGCGGGTCGCCACGATCGAGGACGCGGCCGAGCTGCGTCTGCAGCAGCCGCACGTGGCGCGGATGGAGACCCGGCCCGCCAACGTCGAGGGCCGCGGTGAAATCACCGCGCGCGACCTGTTGCGGAACGCGCTCCGCATGCGTCCGGATCGGATCATTGTGGGGGAATGCCGCGGGCCGGAAGCGTTTGACATGCTGCAGGCGATGAACACGGGGCACAACGGCAGCCTGACGACAATCCACGCCAACGATACGCGCGACGCGGTCGCCCGTCTGGAAATGCTCGTCGCCCTCGCCGGCTTCGAAATCCCGTTGTGGTTCATTCGCCGGCAGATCGCGTCCGCGATCCATGTGATCGTGCAGTCGCAACGGTTGAGCGGCGGCCGGCGCTGCATCACGCAGATTTCGGAAATCACCGGCGTCCAGGGGGAAACGGTGAGCATGCACGACCTGTTTGTGTTTGAACAGACGGGCGTCGATGACCATGGGGCCGCGGTGGGCGAGTTTCACGCCACGGGCATCCAGCCGCGTTGTCTGCCGCGGCTCAAGGCGGCCGGCAGCCAATTGTCACTGAAGATGTTCGAACGCCGCGTGATGACCACAGACCGGCTGGACGAACTGGCGCATGCGAGGCCGGTCTCATGAACATCGCCCAGTCGCCTGCGTTGGTCTTCGCGGCCGTGGCCGCCGCGGTCGTCAGCCTGTGGCTCGTCGTGCAGGAGGTCTTTCTCCGATATCGGCGCCAGGTTGGCGAGCGGCTGTCGGACGAATTCGGTACGGGGGACGTCAAGTCCGGTTCGCGCACGCTGCTGTTCAAGGACCTCAACCGTCTTGCCCGCGAAGCAGACGTGGGACAGACCACCGGCTGGGCCCGCATTGAACTGTTCATCGAACAGGCAGACCTGCATCTCTCGCTGCGCCAACTTGTCTCCGCCGGCTTTCTCGCGGGAGCGGTGCTGGCAATGCTGACCCTGAGCCTCAGCGATTCACTGCCCGGGGCAATGTTGATCTTCGTCGCCGGCCTGCTGGCGCCCATTGGCTACGTGCTGTTCAAGCGCAACCGGCGGATCGAGACGCTGCGAAGACAGTTGCCGGACGCGTTTGAGATCATGAGCCGCACGATCCGCGCCGGACAGACAGTTCCCCGCGCCTTCTGCGTGGTCGCGGACGACTTCGACGCACCGCTGGCCGACGAATTCGGCTGGTGCTACGAGCAACAGAACCTCGGGTTGTCGCAGGAACTGTCGTTGCGGGAACTCGCCCGGCGGACAGGCGTCGCCGAATTGCAGATGCTCGTTGTGGCGCTGCTCGTGCAACGGCAGTCTGGCGGCAGTCCGGTCGAGCTGCTGGACAACCTCGCCAAAGTCGTGCGCAAGCGCATCCGACTGCGGGAAAAGGTCAAGGCCCTGACGGCTGAGGGTCGTATGCAGGCCCTCGTCCTGCTGGCGCTCCCGCCGCTGGTGCTGGGGGTGATGTCCGTGACGAACGGCGCCTATGTTTCACCGCTGTGGCGGGAGCCCTGGCTGCTGGCGGCAATGGCCGCTTCGGAGCTGATCGGCGCCCTGTGGATTCGGCGGATCATCACATTCCGGTATTGAGGATCGCAGCACCATGGAGTGGAGTCCGCAAATCACGCTCGCCGGCACGTTTTTCGCCGTGGCTGCGCTGGCCGGACTGGTGGGGTTATGGGCCTTTGGCGGCGATCCGCAGACGGAGCAGCGGCTGGGCGAGCTGGCCGACCCGCAGAGCTCGTTGATGCGCCGGCGGCCGCGCCACGCGCGGCAGCCCATCAGCGGTCGCATCCAGTCCGCTCTGGCGTCACTGGGAGTGCGGCTGCTGCCGGCCAAGGCGGCTGCCCACCATCGTCTGCAGGACCAGTTCCTC
>CAZWGW010000120.1:0-13377 GCA_964633565.1 uncultured Planctomycetaceae bacterium | reverse complement strand
CCGCGCCTGGACTCCCGCGCAGTGCCAGCGACTGATCGAGCGGTTGATCGCGGACGAACTGCTGTTCGACCCGCGCCGGCCTGTTCCGGAAACGTTCCGCGAAGCCGCCATTCCCGAAGGCTACTACCGCGAAGGGAAGAGTTCCGTCCCCGCGTATGCCTGGACTGCGAGCGCCGAGGCGGGGCGCATCCGCATCGACATCGGCACGAGCCTCGGTTATCGCGGCTCGGACCAGGCGGCGTTCTTCGCCCACAGTGCCGGAACGCACTCCCTGTTCGCGCGGCTGTTTGCCGGAGGCGACGACCCCGTCCGGCTGCTCTACGGCTCGCTGCAGGCACTGTCCCGCAACAAGCGGGTCGTGACCGCACACGAATCCGACGGCCGGCAGTACGGCCCGGCCATTATTCGCGCCCATTACGGCGGTTATACTTACAAGCCGCACTTCGACTCGGTCCGGCTCCGGGAGAAGCGCGAGGATTACGCCGTGCACGCCTTCGAGCACCAGTTCGCGGGCGTGCTCGTGCTGCAGAACTCGAGCCTGGGCGACCGCACGGCCCAGTGCACGCTGCACCACTGTCTGTGGACGCCCGAGGTCGATCCGCACCTCAAGGACGACACGTTCCACGAGTACGCGCGCGCCAACGGCATCGACAGTGTCGAAGTCTGCCTGGAGCCCGGGGACCTGTACTTCTTCAACACCCGATCGATCCACGAGGTGCCGGGAGTGGCCGGCCAACTCCCGCGCGTCGTGCTGGCCACGTTTATCGGATACTCGCCGGACCGTGACGAGGTTTTCGTCTGGTCCTGAAACTTTTGCGGCCGCGAGAGGCGAGCGAGCCAGCCTTCGTGACTTCCGCCACTGTTCGAGATACGACTGCTCCGCGACACGCAATTCCGTGAGAGAAAACGGGAGTGGATGGGAATCGAACCCACCAAACGCCGGGTACGGCGTTTCGCCGGTTTTGAAGACCGGGGCGGTCACCAGAGCCGCGTACACTCCCCAAGGCTTGTTTTGTGGCGTTTCTGCAATTCCAAGTTTCTTGCGATCTTCTCGCCGACACCACTTTTGCCACCCGAAAGCGCGAAAGGTGTCAAACACCCGCACGGTTGCACCCGCCGGGCGTCGGACAACGCCCCAAAGCTCTTACCAACTGTTGCCATGCGAGATTCTACCGCGACCAGGACCGTCACGCGACCCGACAATCGGGACGGAGTCCTGCCCGGACGCCCACATTCGGCTGTCCGCCATCGTTGTGAACGGAATCGCTGATCTCCTGCAGCCCTCCTTCGTGAATGGTGGATTCGGTCAATTGAATTCTGTTAGACGGGCGGCATGCGACGATAAGGCATAAGCCCCGTCCTCGGGCCGCCCGCAATCTTGGCGTTGACGGTCCACAAGGCGAAACAAGGCTGCCGTCAAACGACACGTGCTGCGCGATCCGGGAGAATCGCACGAGATGCGTCCCCTGTCTGCCGCGATGGGACCGCGCTGTCACCCGCCGCGCTCCGTCAGGCACGCGCGTCCCGATGGGACGCGGCCCGATGCGTGTGAGATGCCACCGGCACATTGCGTTGCCGTTGGCGCTGCGCCAACTCACCCCGCTTCCGCCTGGTCCTGCGCCTGGTACTGATTCAGCTTGTTGTACAGCGTCTTCAGGGCGATCCCGAGTTCGTCGGCCGTCTTCGGCTTGTCGCCGGCGTATTTCTCGAGCGTCTGATGGATGACCTCCATCTCGATTTCGCGCAACGAAAGCGGTCGGGGGAAGTTGGCGACGTGGAACGGCCGGTCTCCCTCCGCCGGCCGCTTGCTGACGCTGCGGGGGAGGTCTTCCGGGTGGATCACTTTGCCGTCGGACAGGATGACGGCGTGCTCCAGGGCGTTGGAGAGTTCACGGACATTGCCGCTCCACTCGTGCGTGCGGAGGACGGCGATCGTCTCGGGGGGCAGAATGTCGGCCGGGACGTCCTTGCGCTTGAGGTGCCGGGCGACGAGATGCCGGGCGAGAGTGGGGATGTCGTCCTTCCGCTCGCGGAGGGGGGGGAGGCGGATCTCAAACGTGTTGACGCGAAAGAAGAGGTCCTCGCGGAATGAGCCCTCCTCGACCATCTCCTGCAGGTCCCGGTTCGTAGCGCAGACGATGCGGACGTCGACGTGGAACGCCTCGTTCTCGCCGACCCGGCGGACTTCGCCCGACTCGAGGAACCGCAGCAGCTTGACCTGCATCGCCTTGTCGAGTTCGCCCAGTTCATCGAGAAACAGCGTGCCGCCGTTGGCGACTTCGATCAGCCCCTTGCGCGGCTGGTCGGCGCCGGTGAACGCGCCTTTCTTGTGGCCGAACAACTCGCTCTCGACGAGATTCTCCGGGAGTGCGCCGCAGTTGACGGCAACGAACGGCATCTGGGACCGGTCGCTGAGGTCGTGGATGCGCTTGGCAACCAGTTCCTTGCCGGTGCCGGTCTCGCCCATGATCAGCACGGCGGACTCGGTCGGCGCGATCCGTTCGACGAGCCGTTTGACGCGGTCCATCGACGGGGTTTCACCGATCAGTTCCGACGAGCCGCGGACAGCCTGGAGCTGGTGTTCGAGGGCGATCGTCTTGTGAGTGAGCGTCTTCTTTTCGGCGATCTTGTTGAGGACGCTCTGGACTTCGACGAGCTTGGTCGGCTTGGTGAGGAAGTCGTACGCGCCGCGGCGGAGGGCCTGGATGGCGTCATCAAGGCTGCCATGCCCGGTGCTGATGATGACGTCGGTCTCGGGGGCGACCTTCTGCAGGTGGTCGATCACGTCCCACCCGGACAGGCCCGGCATTTTGAGATCGATGATCGCCGCGTCGAAAACCTGCTGTTCGAGTGCAGTGAGGGCGGCGCGGCCGTCTTCGCAGATCAGCACGTCGTGTCCCATCCGGACGAGTTCCTTCTGCATGATCTGGCGGATCATGGCCTCGTCGTCGACGAACAGCACGCGCAGCTTGTTGAGCGTCTTCGAGCTCAAAATCGTCTCTCCTTGACGATTCGGCGGCCGGCCGCTGACCGCCCCAGGGCAGAAGGATCGGGACGCGCCGGAAGCGCGTCCCATGGTCTTCCGCCCGGCGACTTCCGTGTCGGGAATTATGTGGTGAGCCGGCGGGGACCGGCCGGGAAACTACGAGGGGCGGGTTGATAACAGAATCGGCGGGGTGGAGCAACGCGAGTCCGGTGGGATTAAGTCGGCTTCCGATGCGCTGGATGTCCGACTGGATCGTGGATCACGCCAATTGGGCTGAGAGCGGAGTGCGAAACACACACCCAACGGGGCGAGGAGATTGTGCACCCCTCGCCCAACAGGATCCGCGAAATCAGATTATGCCCATCGCGGCGAGGTCAAGAAGGAGCACCTGGGGTCCGATCGATGACGGACCCCAAGTGCTCTTCGTTCCGGCCCGCGCCGCGGCTGCGTTGGCCTTTGAAGTGAGACCGCCAATTCGCGGTTGAGGGTGACAAGGATCTCCCAAAAAAGACGAAAAAAATCGCCGGGAGTCTGCCGCGGAGTGACGACGTCGGGTAGATTATGATCGGTTCTGCGGATTCACTTCAACGTATCATTTCATGCCATCAAGGGTTGCAGAAAGTCGGCCCGTGGAAGCCAGGAGCGTCCGCCGGCCTCTGCGGCCCGTTCGGCGCATGCAGACATGTCGAAATGACCAACCCGACTGGAAACGGCTTCGTGGAAGATTCGTCCGAGAAGGGGTCGGTGACGCGCTGGATCGCGGAACTCAAGGCTGGCGATGCCGCCGCGGCACAGGAGTTATGGACACGATACCAGGCGGACTTGCATCGTCTGGCCCGCAAAATGCTGGCTTCGGCGCCGCGAAAGGCGGCCGACGAGGAGGACGTGGCGGCCAGTGTCTTTGAGAGCATTTGCCTGGGCGCCGCCGACGGACGGTTTCAGGACTTGTCAAGCCGCGATGAATTGTGGTGGCTGCTTGTCACCATTACCCGCCAGAAGGCGGTTAGTCATGTGCGGTACGAAGTGCGGCAGAAGCGCGGCGGCGGAAAGGTCCGCAGCGAAGCGGAAATGGCCCGCGTCGGCGAGGGCCCGTTGTTTCGACTCGATGAGCTGATCAGTGAAACCCCGACCCCCGAGTTCCTGGCGACGATGAATGAAGAGCAGCGCCGGCTGCTCACGCTGTTGCGAAACGATCAATTGCGGCGTGTGGCGGTCCTGAGGATCGAGGGATACACGCACGAGGAAATCGCGGCCGAGCTGGGAATTTCCTGCCGGTCGGTCATTCGGAAGGTGCATCTGATCCGCGAGCGTTGGGCCGCCGAACTGGGCGGGTCGGGAACTTGACCATTGAAACAGGCGCGGAGGGGCGGCGGCAGTCGACCGCCGGCGCGGACGTAAGGCGCCGGCAACGGGACGTTAATGGTCCCGGATCGTGGGTGCGTTGATTGGAGGCTGAGCATGCAACTCCCGGAAAACTACGCTCAATTTCCGGCGGCTGACCGGGTGGACCTCGTGTGCGACGCGTTTGAGGAGAGTTATCGAAGCGGGGCAAGCCCGCGGATTGAGGAGTTTCTGTCCACGTCGCTCCCGGTCGATCGCGAAACGCTTCTGTCCGAACTGGTCTGGCTGGATATCGACTATCGCCGGCGACGCGGAGACCCGCCCACAGTCGACGAGTACCTCGTCCGTTTTCCCCACGATTCGGTCGTCCTGAAGCGGCAGATTTCGGGGGACCTGGAGTCCGCAAATCAATCCGTGCAGTCCACCGTCGTGCAGCGCGGTGCGGCTGTGGTGGAAGCACCGTTCGCGGCCGAAGCCCGGCCGGCAGCGGAGCTGGGACGCTATCGTCTGCAGACGATGGTGGGCCGCGGAGCATACGGCGAGGTCTGGTGTGCACACGACCCCGTGCTTGATCGAAACGTGGCGCTGAAGACGCTCCGGAGCGACCGCCAGTACCCCCCCAGCACCGTGACGCGGTTTCTCGAAGAGGGTCGCAAGCTGGCGCGGCTGAAGCATCCGGGAATTGTCCCAGTCTACGACGTCGGGCACGATCAGGGACGGTGCTTTATCGTTTCGGAGTTCATTGCCGGCGAGACGCTGGCCGATCGGCTGGAGCGCGACAGGAAGCTGCCGCTGACCGACGCTGTGTCGATCGCAGTCGATGTCGCGGACGCATTGCACGCGGCGCATCGCGAAGGGATCGTCCACCGTGACGTGAAGCCGTCGAACATTCTGCTGGATGAGCGCGGTGGTCCGCATCTGGCCGACTTCGGGCTGGCGATTACCGAGGAGGAACAACTGGAGGAACCGGCGGCGACGGTGGGGACGTATGCCTTCATGTCTCCCGAGCAGGTTCGCGGCGACAGCCGGCACGTGGACGCGCGGACGGACCTGTACGGGCTGGGTGTGGTGTTGTACCGGATGCTGACCGGCCGGTTGCCGTATCAGGGGAAGACGGACGAGCAGTGGCGGGAACTGATTCTGCAGCGCGAGCCGCGGCCAATGCGCACCATCGACGAGACGATTCCCGGAGAACTGGAACAGATCGTTTTGAAATGCCTGTCGAAGAAAGTGGGGGAACGTCCCACGACGGCTGCCGACCTGGCGAGGGGGCTGCGAACATACGTCCGTTCGCTGGCCGCGACTCCGCCGCGACGTACGCGGCCGCTCGTCCGCTGGAGCATGATTGCGGTGGGCCTGGCCCTGGCGACAGGTCTGGGCCTTGCACTGGGAGGGATGTTTCGGCCGAGGGCGCCGGGGATCGTTTCACCTGCCGTCGATGTTCCCGCGGACGTTCAGGTGCTTCAGGTGACCGCAATCAGCGACGACCCGGCCGCCGGGAGAAGTACGCGGACGTGGGGAGTTTCCGAGGACGGCAAAGCGCTCGAAATCAGCAGTCTGCACCGCGAAACCAAATTGCAGGTCGGAGTCCATAAACAGGGGAGACTGGACCTGGAAATCGATCTGGCGCAACCCGACTGGAAAGGGGGAGTCGGCGTGTTCTTCGGCATGCATGACGACGAACGAAACGGCGAATTCGGGCACAAATACCAGTGGGTGGCGCTCTACAGAAGCGAGATGTTTCCGCCGGCCCCGCCATCGGTCACGTATTCGCTGCATATAAAGGTCCGGAGTGAGATTGATCGGAGTTCATTTACAATGGCTCATATCGAAATCCCCGAGCCGGACACCGACTCCGTGAAGCTGCGGATTCTGGTCGACGGAGAGCGGCTTGAGAATGTGTTCTTCTGTGGTTCCGAGTGCCGGGATCTCATGGAGCAGTATCGTCAGCTCCAGGAAATTGCGCTGGGCCGGAGCTATTCGCTTGACGGGCAGGGGCCGTTCGGGTTGTACTGTGACTCTGCCAGCGGAATATTCAAGAATCCGCGCCTGAGCGGACTCCCGTTTTCGTTTCGCGACAACTCGCGTGGGAACCATCACTGATGGGGCTGGATTGAGGCGGCCGGAATCGGCGGGCTGGCGACATGATGTGACCGCGATTCAGCGAACCGGTCGCTGTGCGCACCAGTGATGACACTCCCGTGGAGGAATAGCGATGCCTACGGTCACGGTCTCAACGTACGACTGCGTCACCAGCACAGTCACGGGTTCGATCTCCAACACCCCGCCGTTTCCGGACTCTGTGTGCGCCTACGCTTATTGTTCGCCGGCAAACAGTGTTCCGGAATGTCCCCCCACGCAACTGGCGAAGTGCGTCCCCTGGTCGAATGCCCAGACAGGCGGTCCCGGCTCATCGACGTTTCAGATTTCCGGCGTGCCTAAAGAAGGCGGCTGCACGACGTTCGAGGTCGTCGTGTGGGCGGAATGGTGCGATCACGGTTCTCTGATCAAGAACTGCGGCACGACAACCACGACCACGACCACGACCACGACCAGCACGACCACCACATCGTCATTTTCGGGCATGTCGGCCGCAACGCGGAGTACCCGGCGTGCCAGGTAAGCGCGCCCGCCCGCAGCCGCGGCTCACGATCGGCATGGCGTGCTACGACGACTTCGACGGCGTCTGGTTCAGTCTCCAGTCGCTGCGGTTGTACCATGCCGAGCGGATGCCGGACGTCGAACTGATCGTTGTCGACAACCACCCGGAGTCCCCTCACGGTCAAATGGTCCGGGACTTCGTCCAGGGCTGGCTCTCCAACGGACGATACGTGCCGTTCGGAGAGACAATCGGGACGGCGGCCTCCCGGGAACGGATCTTTCAGGAGGCCCGGGGTGAGGCCGTGCTCTGCATGGATTCGCACGTGCTGCTGGAGCCGGACGCGATCCGGCGACTGCTGGATTACTACGATGCGCACCCCGGTTGCCGGGACCTGTTGCAGGGACCGTTGGTCTACGACGACCTGACATCGTATTCATCCCACTTCGACGACGAGTGGCGTGCCGAGATGTGGGGCGTGTGGGGATGCGATCCACGCGCTGACGTGCGCCGCGAAGCGACGGAGCAGGTCGATCGGCAGACCGGCGAGCGGCAGGTGCAGGTGACCGTCACGGAAGGGCCGCCATTTGCGATTTCGGCCCAGGGATTGGGGGTGTTCTCCTGCCGCAAGGACGCATGGCTCGGGTTCAATCCGCGGTTCCGCGGCTTCGGAGGGGAAGAGTTTTACATTCACGAAAAGTTCCGGCAGGCCGGGCGACAGTGTCTCTGCCTGCCATTTCTCCGCTGGGTGCATCGATTTGGGCGGCCGGGTGGCGTGCCGTACCGGCTGACGGTCGAGGACAAGTTCCGCAACTACGTCATTGGATTGACGGAGTTGGGGCTGCCCCTGGACCGCGCGGTGCAGCATTTCCAGTCCAGCTTGCCCGACGAGACGATCCGGCAGATTATTGCGGCGGAAGGGGACCATAACGGTTGCGGAACAACCGGGACGACGCAGTCGGGTCGGACGTCAAGTCCTGTCCGGCGCACAAGGAGTACCAGCCGACGTCGACGCGCGGTCTGAAGCGATTCGTGCGGGCTGCCGGCGTGGCAGAACTTTATCCGGGGCGCCGGGGCGAAACCGTGGCCGCCCGACGCTTTGCGGAATCATGCGCGGCGGCTGCGAAGAGCGCGGCGGTTTCATCGTCCATCCGTGGTGCGAGCCGCGACGTCGATTCGCCTGCAGCAGACGCGTCCCCTGCAATGCGGTGATACCAGGTTGTGTCATCGGGCCCGCGCATGACCCCCTGGCCATGATAGTCGCCGGTCGAACCCCAGCGGAACGCATACGACGGACGATGAGACCGGCACGGGTCGCCCTGGACGCTCGTCTGCTCAAGGCGGCTCATCAATTGCTGGTCAAAGTCGGCGCGGGACGTTCGGGGCCAGCCTCCGGCTTCGACCAGCGCATGCCGGGTCAGCGCCAGGCTCGCATGGAAGCGGCCCGTGGCGTCTTCCTCCAGAAACACACCGCTGCAGTTGGACAGGATGCGAGACGGTTTGGAATGACCGGTGTTGCCGAGCGCCTCGACGTGCGCCGTGATGTGCCACGGCAGATAGATGTCGTCGTCCTCCCAGACGACCAGGATGTCTCCCCCTGCGAGTTTGGCCAGGGTGTTAAACTTGTCCGGGAGTGACGGGAATCGGCCGGGAGCGGCCACGAGCCGCCAGCCGTCGCCCGTGTGGCGGGAGAAGTCGCCCCCGTCGTCGAGGATGATCAACTCACGGCGGTTGGCGGGATAGTCCTGGGCCAGAAAGCAGGCCAGCGAGTTGGCCAGCAGTCGAGGCCGGCGAAACGTCGGACAGAGGCAACTGACAAAGGGGAGTTGGCGCGGCATGTCAGCCGCAGTGTAGGTCAGCCTCCCGCCCGACGGTAGCAGGCTGGGCGCAATTGATCACCTCAGGCAATCCATCGGTGGAGGTTACCACGTTTGTCACGGTGGTCGCCTCGCGGCTGCCGTACCATGCGTCGTGGCCGCCGTTCCAGATTCCGTCGTTGCTGTTATTGGTGATCGAAGCAATCGGCATTTAACCCGAGGTCGCAAACTACAATGCGCGCCAAATCGACATCGCTGAGGAATCCGGCTCCACTCGTCCTGGCTGTGTCGCAGACCCTCGCGTCTGACGCGACCAGCACGCCCCCCCGGCTCGCCTCCGGATGCCCGTGCGACCCCTTGACCAGTCCCGCGTTCAGCGGAATCGCTCGTGCCGGCATTTCAATAAACAACTCCACCGGGTCGTATCCTGGCTTGCGGTGAATGTCGACCGTCCGCGCGTATGGCGGCGCCTTGGCGTCATCCAGCCACCAGTAGTACGCGAACCACGCGTCCGGCCGTGAAATCAGCACGACTTCGCCGGACCGTTCGTGATCGAACGCACACCGGGCGAGATCGGTTCCGCTGAGCACTTCTGCCACGGTGGGGTCCTTGCGAAACAATTCGGCCACGCGTGAAACATCGCCGGCATCGTTCACGAACACGTGCGCAAACTGGTGATCGACCAGCGCCCACGCCCGCGATTCCCGCACGTTGAGCGTCTCGCGCCCCTCGCTGTCGACATCAAGACTCAACATCCCGGCTTCGCGCAGCACACGATTCGGATAGCCGACGACACTCACTTCGCCGATCGCGTATTCGCTGGCTGCGAGCCACAGAATGTCGTCCATGCCGGCGGCCACATACCCGTCGATGAGCCGCCCGATCGCGGCGTCGAGTTCGCCCAGCGCCGTCAGCGCCTGCGGGCTGTCGGGACCGGATTTCTGCGCCGCGTAATCGAGGTGCGGCAGGTAGATGTAGCTGAACCGCGGCCGGAACTTCTTCGCTCCCAGCACGGCCGAATCGACGATCCAGTCGGTCGACTTGATGTTCGCCAGCGGTCCCCAGAAGTGCATCAGCGGGAAGTGCCCCAGGGCGTCGCGCAGTTCGCCGTACAGTTCCGTCGGTTTCGTGTAACACCACAGCGACTCGGAGCCGTCGGGGTTGTGGATCGGCGCGGGGGTGCAGATGAAGTCCGCTCCGGCCCCCTTGCTGTGCAGCGGGAACCAGACGGCCGAGGTGAGCTGCGGGTCGTGCTGGTGCAGCAGGTCCCAGATCTGTGGCGCCTGGATGCAGTCGTTCCAGGCAGTCCACATTTCGACCTCCCCTTTGTCGCGCCAGAAAAAGCCGTTGGCGATGATGCCGTGGCGGTCGGGGAGGAGGCCGGTTGTCATGTTGGCCTGCACGGGGCAGGTGACGCAGGGGAAAGAGGAACGGAGCGGCGTGGTTGCGCCGGCTTTGGCCAATGCCGACAATCGGGGCATTGACGGAAGGTCGCGGTCGCGCAGGCCGGGAATCGAGAGGAGTACGGCGTGGTGGTGCATCACAGAATACAGAAGTTGGGGGCAGTCTGGACAGAATTGTCCAGATGCCGTGTCATTCGAGCTGGTTGGCGACGTACCACCAGCCGCACACAATCAGTTGGATGAATAGCGGAATCAGAAAATGGACAGTGTCGGCGAGTGCCGGAACAAACTGCATCGAGGCGGCCGCCGCCACAAGTGCAACGACAAAGAACTTGGTGAACAGGCCATAGTCGCCGAGCACGAACATCAATGCCGCACCAAGACTGAGTGCCAGCGGAACGATGAAGATCATGGTACGTCGGCCTCCGGTTCGATGATCGTCATTTGAACGCGCCCGCTGCAATCCCCTTGATAAACGCGATCACATCGGCCATCTGCTCCGGCGAGATGTCTTTCTCTAACCCGACGGGCATCAGCGACTGGCCGTTTGATTTCAGTTCTTCGATCTGCTCGCGGAGGACGAGATCTTCCTTCCCCTCGGCCCGGCGGAACGTGACGGCGCTCGCCGTTTCGGCCGCGATGATTCCCGTCACAATCCGGCCGTCGGTGAGCACGGCCGTGTAGTTCGTGTAGTTCGGCTGCGCCTCGCGGCTGGGGTCGAGCAGCGCGATCAGCAAATCGCGCGGCGACTTGTTGGCAACCGACGCCAGGTCCGGTCCGACGACGTGGCCGGCGTCCCCCACCTTGTGACAGTTGATGCACGTCTTCTGGAAGACGGCCTTGCCGCGCCCGGCATCGGTCTCTCCACCGAGAGCGGTCTCGTATCGCGTGATTACCTCCTGCCGGTCGGCCGACGTGACTCCCAACAGTTTCGCGGCCCTGTCGCGGACGGCTGTGCTGGGATGATTAAGCAACGCCTGCCTCTTGTCCGGTGCAATCTCGGACGATTTGATATTTCCGGACTCAAGTGCGGCGACCAGCAGTTCGGTTCGTCCGCGCGACCGCAGCAGAGCTTCGACGATTTCGGCCCTCACAGCCGGGCTCGCGGACGCCCACGGCGCCAGCAGCCCCTTCGCGGCTTCATCCCCGGGATGATCGGTGATGGCCCGGACGGCTGCAATCTGGATCTCCTGCGGCTGTTGAGGGGACAGCAGTTCGCCCGCCACGTCGGTCAAGTGGTCGGAGCCATCCTGCGATAGAAACTCGATGGCGGTCGTCCGCAAAGTGGTCAGCGCCGTCGGATCGAGTGCGATGCCGCGGGCCATGGTGAACTCCGATTCCAGAAGCTGCCGCGACACATCGGGCAGGCCGTCTCGCATCAGCAACATGGAGAGCGTTCGGCCCCGGGTGCGCAGTCCACGGGCAGCACCGCGCAGGGCAAAGCGTTTCACGCATTCGCTGTCCGATGGCTCCTGCTGAAGCGCAGCGAGTGCGCTCAGGATCTCCACGACTCCCTCGTCGGTTGAGACAGCGGCCAGATCACAAAGCCGCTCCAGCCAGCGAAGTGTCCCGACGGTGCCGGTGCATTTGATGTCGCTGGCAATCAGGTTCGCCGCCATATGGGGGGCGCGCTTGCCGACCGACGTGAGCATCGCCTGCTGCAGATCGGGTTCCACCTGCGGTTGGCTGGCCAATGCGGTCAGCCCCTGCACGGCCATCTGATCGTCGAATTCGCCCAGCGTCAGTGCGAGTTGAAACCTGACACGCAGTTCGGGATCGTCCACCAGCGCCAGGAGCGATGCGCTGATGCCGCGTGCCTCGGTGCGATGCTTCTCAGCGATTCGAATCGCATGCTCGCGCACGTGGGGGTCGCCGTCGCCAAGGGCACGGTCGATGTCGCCTTTCTGAACGGCCCCCAGCCCGTCCAGCGTGTAAAGCGCATGAGATCTTGCAGTCGCAGTGGCTGCCGTCTTCAGCAGGTTTCGCAATGGCGGTGCTGCCGTCTGGTCCTGCCGCTCCCACAGCAGACGTTGCGCAGTTTCCCGGTTCCACGCGTTGCCGGATTCGAGCTGCGCAACAAGTTGATTCGTCGACAGGCCGCCGAGTCTGGCAAGGGGCTTCGCCTTCCAGCCGGGGGGGACGAGTCGATAGATCCGCCCGCGATTGTCGCCGCTGTAGAGGTCGAGATGCGCCTTGATGTCTTCCGGGATCGACGACGGATGCTCGATCGTCTCGCGGTACATGTCGAGGATGTACAGGCAGCCGTCCGGGCCGTTGACGAAGTTCACCGGCCGGAACCAGTTGTCGGTCGACGTGATGAATTCCACGTTCTCGTCGGCACGCGTCGCCAGGAAACTGACGCCGTCGAGCGCCAGCGTTTTGCGATGCACCAGATTGCCCCCCACGTCGCCGATAAAGGCGTTCCCGCGGAATTCCTCGGGATACGCATCTCCCCGATAAATTGTCACACCAGTTGCTGAGGTGAAGAAGCCGATCGGGACCAGTTCCGTCGGCGGCAGGCGTTTCTGGTACTCGGGGTCGGCGGCGCGGCGCCGGGTCCGCACGATGCGCCACGGCTCCGCCGCACTCGTGCGGAATACGGGAGCGGCCGGCCCTTCCTTCGCGATCGTGCGAATGACCCCTGACACGCTCACACCAGGCGTACGGTCGAGGTACTTGATCGGGAACACGACGTGCTCGATATGATTGCTGTTCGAGCAGACGAAGATGTTCCCCCAGTCGTCGAACGAGTGCCCGAACTGCTGGCCTCCCGTGAGGAACTCGATGCCGCGCGTCTTCGGGTCGAGCGCGAAGTTGCGGCCGCGCAGCGCGCCGACCGGCTCGCCATTGCGAACGAGTTCGTTGTCGCTGTTCGTGCCGCCGGAGCCGTAGATGCGGTTGTCGAGCGCCCATTTGAGGTTGTTCGCCAGCCCCTGCACGTTGTAGCGGCTGAAACCGGAGAGGACGATTTCGCGAACGTCGGCCACGCCGTCGCCGGTTGTGTCCTTCAGATAGTGGAGGTACGGCGGAGCAAGGGCGAACACGCCGCCGTCGTAGCAGCAGACCGACAGACACCAGTCGAGCTTGTCGGCGAAGACGGTGCTGTGGTCAAACACGCCGTCGCCATCGGTGTCCTCCAGCCGGCGCACGAGGCAGACTTCTTTCTTCCCAAGTGGTTCGGGCTGCATTGCGCGTGATTCGGCCGAGTAGGGGTAGCCGTGCATTTCGGCG
>CAZWGW010000119.1:0-13380 GCA_964633565.1 uncultured Planctomycetaceae bacterium | reverse complement strand
ATCGACACACACAGTCACATCATGATCGAGGCCGGAGTCAACGAGTCGTCGCAGTCGATCGTCCCCGAAGTGCGGATCAAGGATGCGGTCGCCACCGACGATGTGGACGAATACCGGGCCATCGCGGGGGGACTGACGACGGCCCGGCTGCTGCACGGTTCGGCCAACGTGATCGGCGGTCAGGACGCCGTGGTGAAACTCAAACACGGATTGACGGCGGCCGAGCACATCCTGTCGGATGCGCCACAGGGCGTGAAGTTCGCGCTGGGGGAAAACGTCAAGTCGCGACAGGACCGCTTCCCGAACACACGGATGGGAGTCGAGGCCACGCTGAAACGGGCGTTCTATGAGGCGCTTGATTACCGCCGCCAATGGCAGGCTTATGAGCGGGCGGCGAAAGCGGGCGAAGGTGTTGCTGCCGCGACCTCCTCCGACGCGGCACTACCGGCTGCGAGTGACTCCAATTCACTGCTGCCGCCGCGCCGGGACCTGCGGCTCGAAGCGCTCGCAGGCATCATCGAGCACGACATCCTGATCCATTCGCACTGCTACCGTGCGGACGAGATCCTGATGTTGCTCCGGACGACGGAGTCGCTGGGCATCCGCGTGCAGTCCCTTCAGCATGTGCTGGAGGGATATAAGATCGCTCCTGAGATTGTCGCCCACGGGGCGAGCTGCAGCACATTCGCCGACTGGTGGGCCTACAAGATCGAGGCGTATGACGCCACCCCCTACAACACCACGCTGCTGTACAAGGCTGGCGCGAACGTCGTCGTCAAGAGCGACAACGCCGAACTGATGCGGCACATGAACCAGGAGGCGTCCAAATCGCTCCGCTACGGCAACATGCCGGCGGACGCCGCCCTGCAGATGGTTACGCTCAACGCCGCACGCGAACTGGGACTGGCGGACCGGATCGGTTCCATTGAAGTCGGCAAGGATGCGGACCTCGCGATCTTCAACGGGCATCCGCTCAATATCTTTGCGCGTTGCGAGGCGACGATCATCGACGGAGAGGTCTGTTTCAGGCGGGACCAGCAGCCGACCGCGATGACTGTCGGCGAACAGGAACGCTCGAAGACTGCCCCCGCGCTCGTCCTCGCGCCGTCCGAAGTCCGCGAACGGACTCTCGAACTCCCTGCGGCCATCAATGCCGTCTACGTCGTCAGCGGCGGAACCGTGCATCCCGTCGACGGCCCGGACATCGAACGGGGTGTCGTCGTCATCGCGGACGGCAGGATCCAGACCGTCGGGGCCGAGATCGAGGTCCCCGCCGACGCCGCAGTGATTGACGCGTCCGGTATGCACGTTTACCCGGGGCTGATCGACGCCGGCACGACGCTCGGCATCAACGAAATCCGCCAACTGGGCGTGACGCAGGACTTCGCCGAGAGCGGCCGGTTCCAGCCCGACATGCGGGCCGGCATCGCCGTCAACGTCGACAGTGAACTGATCCCCGTGGCCCGCGCCGGAGGCGTCACCACGGCATTTCTGCGGCCCAACGGCACGGTCGTGGCCGGACAGTACTCGCTCCTCCAGACCGCCGGGTGGACGTCTGAGGAGATGGTCCTGGACTATGAATGCGGGTTGTCGCTCGACTGGCCGGGAGACGAAAAGGTCGTGGACGAGCTGCGGCAACTGCTGAAAGACGCGCGGCTGTACGACAGGATTCAGTCGGAGCCGGAAGCGACCCGGCCGCCGGTCATTCAGGATCCGCGCTACGAGGCGCTGCGGCCGTATGTGCAAGGCGACAAGCGGGTCTTTGTCGAAGCTCACAGCCGCAAGGAGATCGCACAGGCGCTCTTGTTCGCGGAGGAAGAGAAGCTCAAGATCGTGATCACGGGCGGCACGGATGCCTGGAAGCTGGTCGACGAACTGAAAAAGCGTGAGGTCCCCGTGATCGTCGGCCCCACAATGCGCCGCCCGGTCGAGAACTGGGACCCGTTTGATGCAACCTATGTCAATCCGGGCCGCCTGTTCGAGGCGGGTGTGCCGTTCTGCATCCGGTCGGACAACGCCTCCAACAGCCGGAACGTCCCGTTTGAAGCCGGCATCTGCGTCGCCTATGGCCTGCCGGAGGAGGAGGCGTTGAAAGCCGTGACGCTCAATGCCGCGAAGCTGCTGGGGATCGACGACCAGGTCGGATCGCTGACGCCGGGGAAGACGGCCAACGTGGTGATCGCGGACGGTTCGCCGCTGCAGCCGACGACGCAGATCAAGGGAGTATTCGTCGCCGGCCGCCCGTACAGGCCGGAGAGCAAGCAGACGCGGATGTATGACCGGTATCTGCAGCGGCTGGAGGTGACGAAGTAGCGCTGCGCCCGTTGCCAGTCTCCGGTCGAATGTGACGGACTCACTGACCAGCGCGGAGGGGGTTTGGCGATGCTCGCACTCCGAGGCTCACCGCGGCAGTTTTGCGACGGCGTCCCGCGGCGCGACTTCCTGCAGATCGGCACCTTGGGCGCCCTGGGACTGTCCGCCCCAACGCTGTTGCGCGCTGCACACGTTGAACGTCGAAGCGTCTCCCGCACGTTCGACGCCGCGTTCGCGACGTTGCTCGACGACCTGGCCCAGCGCGGCCTGCTGGCGGACACGCTCGTGGTCTGCATGGGTGAATTCGGCCGCACGCCGCGGATCAACGTGCACGCCGGGCGCGACCATTGGGGACCGGCAAATTCGATCCTGCTGGCGGGAGCGGGCATTTCGGAGGGCTGCGTGTACGGAGCGACCGACCGGCACGGCGCGTATCCCGCGCAGAATGCCGTGTCGCCGTCGGACGTCACGGCGTCGATCCTGCACCTGCTCGGCGTGCCGGAGGGCCTGGAGATTCACGACCGGACGGGCCGGCGGCTGCGAGCCTGTACGGGGAGTCCGATCGCGGGAGTACTGGCGTGACCGGCAGCGTGGCTCCATGACTCGTCTGGACATGGTCCCCCGGTCCGATGTCTAATCCCGCCCCCGTATCGTCGGCTGCCCCTGCGCTGCGGCCGCCGCGTGCATGACGTCCGCGAAATCCAACGACCGGGACGGACCCCTTGGACAGCTTTCGCCGCCTGATCCCGTTCATCCTGCCGTACCGCCGCCGGCTGGCGGTTTCCATTGCGTTTGGCCTGATTGTCGCGGCACTGTGGGGGGCCAACCTCACGGCGGTATTTCCCGTCGTCAAACTGCTGCTGGAGCAGCAATCGCTGGACCAGTACGTGGCTGCAGAAATTCAGTCCGCGCAGGACGAGATCAGGCTCCGCCGCGCGAACCTCGACCGCATCCAGAGAGATATTGCCACACTCGAACAGGAGCAGCGGCCGCCGGAAGACGCTGCGTACGTCGACCTGCTCCAGCGCCGCGTCGAGAATGAGCACAAACTCAATGCGGCGTCCCGCAGCCTGCTGACGATGACGCGCGTCAAGCTGCACGTGTTGCCGTGGGTCCCCGAGAAACCGTTCAAGGCGTTCGCCCTGATCCTGCTGGTCCTGCTGATTGCCGAGATCGTGAAAGGGGTCTTCGTCTTCGTCCAGGACATGATGATCGGCGGCATCGTGCAGCAGGTCGTGATCGCCGTTCGCACCCGCTGCCTGGAGCAGGTCCTGAAACTCGATTACCAGACCCTCGCTCGGGACGGCACCGGCGGACTGATGTCCCGCTTCACCTACGACACCGAACAGATCGCCCAGGGGATCATGCTCATCGGCTCGCGCATGGTCCGCGAGCCGCTCAAGTGCCTGGCGTGTCTTGTGCTGGCGCTGTGGCTCAACTGGCGGCTGACGGCGCTCGCGGTGCTCTTTCTGCCGCTGCTTGTGCTGTTCCTGCAGTGGTACGGCCGTTCGCTCAAGCGCGCCAGCCGGCGGATGATGGACAGCATGTCCCGTATCTACAAGGTGCTGGAAGAGACGCTCGAAGGGCTGAAAGTGGTGATCGCCTTCGGCACCGCCGCCCATCATCGGGCCCAGTTTGAAGGGGAGAACAACCGTTTTTACCAGAAAGCCATGCGCGTGGTCCGGGTCGATGCGATCGCCAAGCCGACGATGGAAGTGTTCGGCCTGCTGGCGATGTTCGTCTCGATTCTCCCCGCGGCCTATCTCGTCCTGCAGCAGAAGTCCGACATCTTCGGCATTCGCCTCTCGGCCGGACCAATGAGCGCCGCCGAATTGTGCGCCTTGTACGCGCTGCTGCTGGGACTGATCGACCCCTGCCGCAAAATGTCCGCGACATTCTCGCGGCTCAAGCGGTGCGCCGCGGCGCTGGATCGCATATTCGAGCTGATGGAGCGGCAGCCGCACGTCCGTGAGGCCCCCGACGCCCGGCCGCTGCCCCGACACCGCGAAACGATTGAGTTCCGTAACGTCTCGTTCTCATATCCGGCCCGCGAACTGGCCGAGACGCGCGGACCGGCGGTCGAGGACGTCAATCTGACAATCCGCGCAGGCGAGGTCGTCGCCTTCGTCGGCCAGAACGGCTGTGGCAAATCGACGCTGCTGAGCATGCTCCCGCGCCTGTACGATCCCACGGCTGGCGAGGTGCTGATCGACGGCATTCCGCTCACGGACGTGCGGTTGGCAGACCTGAGGTCTCAGATCGGACTCGTCACGCAGGAGACGATCCTCTTCGATGACACGATCTATGAAAACATCCGCTACGGTCAAGCCGCCGCGACGCGTGAGCAGATCGAAGCCGCCGCCCGCCAGGCACGGGTCATGGAGATCGTCGAATCGGTCCCGCAGGGCTTCGAGACCCGCGTCGGCGAGCGGGGCAAGGAACTTTCCGGTGGCCAGCGGCAGCGAATCGCATTGGCCCGTTCCATCGTCCGCGACCCGTCGATCCTGATCCTGGACGAGGCAACTTCGGCCGCCGATGCCCGCAGCGAGACGCTGATCTTCGAAACGCTGCAGTCCTTTGCGAAGGGGCGGACGGTGCTGCTGATCACGCATTCGATGACGCCCGTGCTGCTCAAACTGATCGACCGGATCGTCGTCATGCAGTCGGGCCGTGTCGTCGCCGTCGGGCGACACGAAGAACTGCTGCAGACCTGTCAGTTGTACGACTCGCTGTACCACGCCAAGGCGCGCTCCCGGGCCGCGTGACGCCGCCCGGCACGGCCTCCCGTGGCGCGTGGCCAGGGGATCGCGGTCGGGCCGTTCGCTGCCGGGTCACCGCGCGGCAGGCAGGCGGGTTCCGCGTGCCCCACGGGACCGAAGGGCCTACAATTGACGCGCACTTCTGGAACACCGGCACGATGTGGATCAAGATCTGCGGAATTCGCGATCCGGAGACGGCCGAGGCGGTCGCACGCCTGGCCCCGGATGCCATCGGGCTGAATTTCTTCGGCGGCTCGCCGCGCTGCGTCTCCGTCGACGCCGCCGCCCGGGTTGTGTGCGGGTTGCCTGCTTCGATCGAGCCCGTGGGCGTGTTCGTGAATCACTCTCACGCCGAAATCACCGGAATCTGCCGCGCCTGTGCCCTGGCGACAGTTCAGTTACACGGCGACGAATCGCCCGAGTTCGTCGCCCGGCTGCCGCAGTTTCGCGTCATCCGCGCCTACCGGATCGGCCGGGAAGGTCTGGACGGCGTCGCTGCCGATCTGGAGCGATGTATGGCGCTCGGCGTCCGGCTCGTGGCCTGCCTCATCGATGCGCGCGCTCCGGGGACGTACGGCGGCACCGGTCAGACGGCGCCGTGGGACCTGCTGGCGGACGGCTGGCGGACCGGCCGCTGGCCGCCGCTGATACTCGCCGGCGGACTCACCCCGGACAACGTCACAACAGCCATCGCCCGCACCCATCCCTGGGGCGTTGATGTCGCGAGTGGAGTCGAAACAGCGCCTGGCGAGAAAGATCTGGCGCGCGTCGCCCGTTTTGTGCGGGCGGCCCGCGCTGCTTCTTGAGTCTGCCCCGCCCGCGGCGTAAGATTCCCGTGCGATGTCCGCGAACTTCACGAGACCCACTCATGCCCGGTGAAAAGTACATTCTGCTGATCGAAGACGACCGCGAGATCGCGTCCACGTTGACGGGCGTGCTGCAGGGGGCCGGTTACAACGTCACTCATGCCCAGAACGGCGTCGAGGGGCAGCGGATTCTGCAGGCCGGCCGGCCCGATCTCGTCATCACCGACATGATGATGCCCAAGATGGGCGGCTTTCCTGTCCTCGAGTTCATCAAGGCGATGGACGATCCCCCGAAAGTGATCATGATCACCGCCAACGAAGGGGGCCGACACAAGGCCTATGCGGAAATGCTGGGTGTGGTGGACTATCTGCGTAAGCCGTTCGCGATGGACGTCCTGCTGGAGGCCGTCCGCAAGGCATTCACGGACGACGAGGCGGCCGGCGCCGGCCCATTGCGCCGCAAAACGGCGACCCGGAAGAAAGCCGCCGACTGAGGCATGCGTCTTCAGTGCGTGTAGACGCCCATGTTTTCTTCGACCGCCCGGTATTTCTCGGAAGTGACGAGGTTGTGAAACCAGGCGGGCTCTTCGTCGTACTCGCGCGGACGATCGCCCCGCGCCTCGACTGCTGCCTGCCGGATCCACGGGTCGCCCGCCTCGTCAGTCGGGTTCGCGTAATCGCCCGGCTTCATGGCGTTCCAGATGCGCCCCGGATGAGTACAGCCACCCAGTCCCAGCAGGGCGGCGCTCCAGACACAGCAGCAAATGACCATTCTTGGCATGGCATTGCACTCCGCCACGCGCGGTAAAGCTCGCGCTGACTTGTCGCAGGTGGTGAGGGATCGCAGAATTGGAGGGAGGGAGCGGGCTTGTCCCACATCCAGTGGATTCTGTCCAGACCATTTTGCCCTCGACGGACTCCGACCGGGCGCCCTCGCAACTCATGACCGGCAAGGAAATCTAGGCTTGATTCCACCGACACACCCTTTGGATCTGCTCGTCGTCGCCACTCATCCCGATGACGCCGAGATCAGCGTGGGCGGCACGATTGTGGGATGCGTACGGAAGGGACTGCAGGTGGGGGTCCTGGACCTGACCAGCGGCGAGCCGACCCCGCACGGATCGATCGAGATTCGTGGCCGGGAGACCGCCGCGGCGACGGCTGTCCTCGGCGTCGCCTGGCGCGGAAATCTCGGGCTTCCCAACCGCAGCCTGCAGCACGATCTGGATTCCCGGAGGGCCCTGGCGGGAGTGTTTCGACAAGCTCGCCCGCGCGTGATTTTCGCTCCCTACTGGCACGACGCACATCCGGATCACATTGCCGCCAGCGCCCTGGCCGACGCCGCCCGATTCTGGGCCAAATTGTCCCGAACAGACTTGCCCGGCGCGCCGTTCTGGCCGCCCCGCATATACTACTATTGGAGCATCCACCTGCGGATTCATCCGCAGCCCCGATTCGTATTTGATGTCAGCGACGCGATCGAGGCCAAGATGCAGTCCATCCGCTGTTATGAGAGCCAGTTCCTCACCGGACGCGCACCGGAATCGCCCTCTCCGCTAGACGACATCCGGGACCGCGCCCGATACTGGGGCTGGACCATCGGGACCGCGTTCGGGGAGCCGTTCGCCGCGCGCGAGGAAATCGGTATCAACGATCTGAAGTCGCTGTTGTAAGTGGTCTGGAAACCAGCCTTCGTTCCGCGCCGGCCGCCATGCCCGTCCGCATTGAGTTTTACGGTATCCCGCGACAACGCGCCGGCGTCGAGGCCGTCGACGTCGAGGCGGAGGACCTGGGCACAGCCCTCGAGTTGCTGGCCGCCGCGGTCCCCCCCTTTGCCCGGTCGTGCCTCGAACGCGGTCAGCTCAAGACGGGCTACATCGCCAATCTCAACGGCCAGTTATTCACGAGCGATCCACGGACGCCACTGGCGAACGGCGACTCCCTCCTCATCCTGTCCACCGACGCGGGGGGGTGAACCGTGCACAGTCCGCCGGGCGGATACCATTGCCGCTACCTGCGCATCAACCTCTCGGAGCAATCCACGCACAGCGTGCCGATTCCCGCAGACGTCCTGCGGAACTTCATCGGTGGTTCAGGCCTGGCCGCGTGGCTGCTGCTGCAGGAATGTCCCGAACAGGTGGACCCTCTCGGTCCCGGGGCGCCGCTGCTGTTTGTCTTCAGCCCATTGGTCGGCAGCCCGCTGACGACGAGCGCGAAATTCACCGTGGCCGCCAAGTCGCCGCTCACGGAACGGATCAACGATTCGCTCTCGTCGTCCCACTTTGCGATTGCCGGCAAGAAGACCGGCCATGACGCGATCGTGGTCACCGGGGCCGCCGCGTCGCCCACGTGCCTCGTCATCGACCCTGCCGGGGTGCGGTTCGAACCGGCGTCGGACGTCTGGGGACGATCCAGCGGTGAGACCGAAGCACAACTCCGACAGCGGTTCGGCCGCAGATACCAGGTTGCCGCGATTGGTCCGGCCGGAGAGAACCTTGTCCGCTACGCTACGGTCTCCCACGACGGCCGCCACGCCGCGCGCGGCGGTCTGGGGGCCGTGATGGGCGCGAAGCGGCTCAAGGCCGTGGCGGTCTGGGGTGATCGCCTGACGCCGTCCGCGCATCCGCAGGAACTGATCGAATATGCGAGACGCCTGTCGGAACTCTCGTTTGGTCCGGCGACTGCCAAATACCGCGAACTTGGAACCGTCAGCAACCTGCTGGTCTTCAACCGGCTCGGCGCGCTCCCGACGCGCAACTTCCAGGAGGGCTCGTTCGCCGCCGCGCCGGCGCTCGCGCCTGAGGCCGTCGGCAGGACGCACGATCGGACCCGCGCCAGTTGTGCCGCCTGCACGATCGGCTGCGAGCACATCTTCCATCAGCCGGGCCGGACCGGAGTGCGGCTCGAATATGAAAACCTGTTCGCCCTCGGCCCCTTGTGCGGCATTTCGGACCCGGATGTGGTGCTGTCGGCATCGCGCTATTGCGACGAGGCTGGACTCGACACGATCAGCGCCGGCGCAACCGTCGCATTCGCGATGGAATGCGCTGAACGCGGATTGATCGATGCTCCACAACTCCGGTTTGGCAATGGCGCCGCGCTGCTGGACACGCTCCGCGACATCGCTCGGCAGCACGGGCTCGGTGAACTCCTGGCTCAGGGCGTGCGCGCCGCCTCCCGGCAGATCGGCCAGGGTTCCGCCGACTTTGCCGCGCACGTCAAGGGTCTCGAAATCCCCGGTTACGAACCGCGCGCCCTCCAGACCATGGCGCTTGGCTTCGCCGTCGGCACGCGGGGTGCAGATCACAACCGGTCCGGCGCGTACCAGGTCGACTTCTCCGATCAGGTCGACCGCCTTCGTCCGGGAGACGAGGCGGTTCCGCTTGCCATCGCGACCGAGGATGAAGCAGCGCTGATGGACTCGCTGATCCTGTGCAAGTTCTTGCGCGGGGTGTTCGACGATCGCCTCGCCGCGATGGCCGAAATGCTGCGACTCGTGACCGGCTGGGCCATCGCGCCCGATGAACTCCAGACGACCGCGCGGCGGATCGTCACCGCCAGGAAACTGTTCAACATCCGACAGGGCTGGACACCGGCCGAGGACTCGCTCCCCGCGCGTTTTTTCACCGAGGGTCTGCAGGACGGCGTGAGCCACGGCGCGCGGCTGTCGCGGGAACGGTTAGCGGCACAGATCCGTGCCTACCATCGGCAGCGCGGGTGGACGGATGCGGGCTGGGTCCCCCCACGACTGTTGAGGGACCTGCACATTGCCGATTCGTCGCTGCCGCGTGAATTCTGAAATCGTCTCCGTGCCACCCGCGAAGTCTGTGTCTCACCCCCGGCACGCACTCTCACCCTCCCCCGCCACTCACCTCCTTCACCCGCTGCACCCCGCGCAGCAACACGCCCCTCTCGCCGTCGAACTCTCTCCACGTCGCAATGTCCAGCGCAAGCTGCGCGATCGCCGCTGTCGGCATGCCGACTTCTTCACCGGTCCAGATCGCGAGCACTTCCTCCACGGCCGGGTTGTGCCCGATGCAGAGCACGCAAGACGCCGTCTCCGGCAGCTTTTGAACCACCTGCGCCCAGACCTGCGGTGTCGCGTGGTACAGGCCCGGCAGCCCGACGAGTTCCCCCCGATACCCACACGCCTCCGCCACCAGTTCGGCCGTTCGGTTGGCGCGCTTGGCCGTCGAGGTCACGATCACATCGGGCGTCAGCCCCTGGTCCACCAGCCATTGCCCCATGCGCGGCGCATCGCGCTTGCCTCGCTTATTGAGTGGCCGGTCATGGTCGGCCGTTTCCGGATCGTCCCAGCTCGACTTGGCATGACGCATCACGAGCAGCGTCTTCACGTCTCGACTCCTCAGGCGGTCCGCGTCCGGGCGCGTTCGATTCACGTCCGTCCGGGAAGATGCGGCTCGAACACCGTCGCCCGCTGCTGTTCCGCCTGTTTCACGGCGGCGCGGACTTCCTCAAACAGCCGCTCCTGCGTTCGGACGACTTCTCCAGCCGCCGTCACGCGCTCGTGCGTTCCGTCTCCCAGCAGCCGCCGCGCTTTCACGTTGTCGGCAAAACACGTTTCCAGGATGTGTGTCAGCCGCTGCCGGCACTGCGCATCCTCGATCGGCACGAGCAGTTCGATCCGGCGGTCGAGGTTTCGCGGCATCCAGTCGGCGCTCGACACAAATACCCGCCCGTCGCCGCCGTGATGGAAATACATGATCCGGGAGTGTTCCAGGAACCGGTCGACGATACTCACGACTTCGATGTTCTCGCTCAGTCCGGGGACGCCGGGCCGCAGGCAGCAGATGCCGCGGACATTGAGCCGGATCTCCACTCCCTCCTGCGACGCTTCATACAGGGCGTCGATGAGCTGCGTGTCGAGCAGCGCGTTGACCTTGGCCATGATGCGGGCCGGCTGTTTGTCCCGGGCCCGCTCCGTCTCGGTCCGGATCAGTTCCAGCAGCCGGTCGCGCAGTCCGATCGGCGCCGCCTCGAGCTTGCGGTATTTCTGCGGTTGCGAGTATCCGCTCACGGCGTTGAAGAACGCCACGACGTCGGAGCCGAGATCGCCGTCGGCTGTGAACAGACTGGCGTCGCTGTAGACGCGGGCCGTCGCCTCGTTGTAGTTGCCCGTGCCGAAATGCACGTACCGTTGGATGCCATGCGGCTCGCGCCGGACGATCAGGCACGCCTTCGCATGCGTCTTCAGCCCCTTGACGCCGTAGATCACCTGTGCCCCGGCCTGCTCGAGCCGCCGCGCCCAGGCGATGTTCCGGGCCTCGTCGAAACGGGCCTTGAGTTCGACGACGACCGTGACGTGCTTGCCGTTTTCGGCCGCGCGCTGCAGGGCTGCGACGATCGGGCTGTCGCGGCTGGTGCGGTACAGGATCTGCTTGATCGCCAGCACCTCCGGATCGACGGCCGCTTCTTCCACCAGCCGCTGCACCGGCTCGAAGCTGTCGTAGGGGTGGTACAGCAGCACGTCCTGCGCCGCGATCGTTTCAAACATCGACCGGCCCGCCGTCAGCAGGGGGGATCGCTGCGGCGGCCAGGGATCGTACTTCAGGTGGTCGAACCCCAGCCGGTCGGACAGCGACGACCACGCCGCCAGGTCCAGCGGACCGGGGAGCGAAAACGCCTCTGCCTTGTCGATCCCCAGCGCCGAACGCAGAAAGCTCAGCAGCATGGGGCTGGCCGATTCATCGATTTCGAGCCGGACGCAGTCCGCGTGGCGGCGCTCGTCCAGCACTTCCTCCATGCCGGCGAGCAGGTCCGAGGCGGCGTCTTCCCGTACGCTGATGTCGGCGTTGCGCGTGACACGAAAGGGGACACACTCGGCAATGGCTTCCCCGACAAAGAACCGCTCGGCAAACATCGACGCCAGGTCTTCCAGCAGCAGATACGAGTAGCCGTTGTCAGCGGGCAGCGAAATGAACCGCGGCGCTGTCGGTCCCAGCGGCAGGATGGCGAATCGCGGTCCGTCGTCGGTCGCCCCCTCGGCAGCATTCAATCGCACGCAGACGTTGAGCATCTGGTTCGGCAGCAGCGGGAAATCCTCGCCGGAAGTGACAGCCATCGGCGTCAGGATCGAGTAAATCTCATTCTCGAACACCTGCCGCGCCAGCCGCTTCTGCGTCTTGCTCAGGACCTCCGGACGCACGCGGCGAATGCCCGCCGCGGTGAGCTGCGGTTCCAGGTCCTGCAGGTAGCAGGCATACTGGTCGGCCGTCATGCGGCGGACCCGCGCGCTGATCGCCTGCAGTTGCTGAGCGGGGGTCATGCCGGACGGGTCCGGTTTCGACAGGCCGTGCGCCGCCATCAGTTCCAGGCTCCCGACCCGAACCCGGAAGAATTCGTCGAGGTTCGACGCAGTGATCGCCAGGAACTTGACCCGTTCCAGGAGCGGGACGGTCGCGTCCAGCGACTCTTCGAGCACGCGTTGGTTAAACTCCAGCCAGCTCAACTCGCGATTGAAGTACCGGGAGGGGTTGACGGACATGGACTCACAGACCGGCAGGCCGTTTGGCGACAATGAACAGGATGGCGCTGAGCCCCGTTCCGGGGCCCGGCGCGATGGGACAACGGGCGCGGAGCGACTGGCGCGCCGTGCCGGCCCGGTATTTGAGCAGACGCGGCGGCCCCCGCAAAGCAAGCCCTTGCCATGACCACGGAAGCCGGGGCCGCCATCACTCTCTGGACGGCGCGACTGGCCGTGGCGCTCTGTCTGGGACGGCTCCTGCTCCGGGCGGGCCGGACCACCAGCTTCCCGTCAGCCGTCGAAGCCGCCCTCTGGGCCTGCGGCGCGAGCGTATTTCTGGGGCACGTCGCGGCGGCGTTCGAATTCCTCCACGGTTGGAGCCACACCGCCGCCTGCGCGCACACCGCCCGGCGGACGGCCGCCCTGACGGGTCTCGACTGGGGGGGCGGCATCTTTCTGAACTACGCGCTGACCGTCTGGTGGCCGGCCGATGCGATTGCCGTGTGTGTTGCCGCTCACCGCTGCCGACCGCGGCCCAGGTGGTATTCACGAACCACCGACCTGTTCTTCGGATTCATGTTGCTCAACGCGACGGTCGTGTTCGGATCAAGATGGTGGCTCGCCGTGGCGGCCGCCTGGCTCGCCGCAGTGATCGTCATTCGACGACGTCGCAGTCGTGCTGTGATCTGATGGCCCGCCGTCAGGCGTCCACTTCGTATTCCACGATGATCAGCAGGTCGGACGGAGCAAACCGATCCTTCGTGACCGGTCCATTGCTCTGGTGGGAGATGTTGCCGGTGATGCGCACCACCTGCACGCGGCCCTCCCTGATCCAGGCGTTGACTTCCCGCTCCAGGACCGACGCCTCCGCTTCGATCCCCTTGAACAGCTTGATTTGTCGCATGTGATGTTCGCCAGTCCTCGGGAGTAACGTGCCCGGCCCGTTGTTCCGCTCACTCGGCGCGGTGTCGTCGCATTCGATGGAGGCCGATGCGCCATAGCATGCGCGGGGACGAAG